>JBAUGO010000142.1:0-8568 GCA_049679775.1 Anderseniella sp. | reverse complement strand
ACACGCCTGCACCTTCTGGCGCTGGAGTTTCTCCCGCAATGGCAAGCCCTGATGCGGTTACAGCAAGTGCCATACATGCGCTGACTAGAAGTTTCCTCATGATTATTCTCCTGTAGTGTTCACGTACCTTTGTTGTGGTACTGACTTGTAAACACCGACAAGTGTTGTTTTATTCGGCTCACGAAATTTTTTTTGAGATTTGTCACTTGCAAGACAAGATTGAACATCATTTGCCTGCTCTGTGGCGGTTTGCGCTTGTGATAACGCGCGACCATGAGGCGGCAAAGGAGCTGGTGCAGGCTGCCTGCCTGCGGGCGTTGGAAAAAGCTGATAATTATCAACCAGGCACAAAACTGGATCGCTGGCTGATGACCCTCATGATGAATGTGTGGCGAAATGAACTGCGCTCACAAAAGGTACGATTGGGTGCCGGGGTGGAGGATGCAGAAAACGTTCTAAGCTTTGATGGCGGCTCACGTATGGAAACGAATATTTTCGCTTCTCAAGTGTTGACTGCCGTAAGTAAACTACCGGAAGCCCAGCGTGATGCTGTACTGATGGTCTATCTGGAAGGCTGGAGTTATGCTGAAGCATCCATCGCGCTTGGTGTGCCTATTGGTACAATCATGAGCA
Source organism: Anderseniella sp. (assembly GCA_049679775.1). Taxonomy (GTDB): domain Bacteria; phylum Pseudomonadota; class Alphaproteobacteria; order Rhizobiales; family Aestuariivirgaceae; genus Anderseniella. The sequence continues at coordinate 7,935 of JBAUGO010000142.1, read as the reverse complement.
GGCTTGCCGCTGCGAGGTCCAGTCTGGCAAACATGAAGCCTGACAAGGGTGAAATCAGGGCCTTGAAATGAAATATACCGACGAAGTATTGACGGCATATCTGGATGGCGAACTGGATAAAGCTATAGCCGAGGAGTTGAAATCCCAGGTAGGCCATGATGCTGCACTTGCTGCGCGTCTGGAACAATTGCGTTTTGATATCAGTGCCTTGCAGAATGACTACATGGCCCTGTCTGTAAACGCGCCATTGAACGAATTAAGCACTGCTTCAACTCAAGGGGCTTCGCGGGAGCTTATATCAGGAGCAAACGGCCTTCGTCGAAAGCTGTTTGTGACTGCATCATGCGCGGCTTGCCTGCTGGTGGGGTTGCTGATCGGTGCTGGAGCGATTGGACTGAGAGACAGCCCGCAAAAATCATGGCGCGAGGCTGTAGCCGAGTATCAGGTTTTGTATACGAGCGATACCTTGACCTTGAACGCGGTGACCTCGAATGAGGTCGATGCAGCCTTAAAAGAATTATCAGGAAAAGTAGGCATTGATCTCAATCGATCAAGACTTCAACTACAAGGCGCACAGTTTCGACGCGGCCAGATGTTGCAATTCAATGACAAGTCGCTGGTACAGCTCGCCTACCTACATGATGGCGCAACGCCGCTGGCGTTTTGCCTGACGCGTGATGGGGGGCCAGATCAAGAAATGCAGTTTGAAACACGTGAAGGATTGCCGATAGCACACTGGTCGAATGATGGTGTCAGCTACATGGTTATCGGGAATGTTTCGCAAGACAAATTGAGCGCACACGCAACTTCCCTGAAGGCGCGGTTTTAAGGAGCTTTTTAGCTCATCATGCGTTTTTGCAATTGCTTGAGCAGTTGTGCGAGCCCTGCATCCCTGACTTTACTGATAGCTTCCTCTACCGGCATCCAGATGATCTTGCGTTGTCCTTTTTCAGGGAAATCATCGTGTTGCACTGGATCAGGCAACAAATAGACATCCATTCTGACCGGCATTTTAGCACCGTCTTTAAGGCCTTTCAAAGCCTTGTAGGTGCCAAACCGCTGAGGATCTATGGTGCCCTTGAGTCCTGCTTCTTCCCAGGCTTCCTGGGCAGCAGTTGCCGCATGAGACTGTTTGGGTTCTGGCCATCCCTTGGGCACAATCCATGAGCCGGTATCGCGCGATGTTACAAGGCAGACTTCAAGCAGGCCATTGCGTGTCCGGCATGGCAGGGCTGAGACCTGTATTGCCTGGACACGCGCTCCAAACAATTCCAGAACCTGACCAATCCAGCTCTTTGTCGCGATTTGTTGCAATGGGTGCCGTGGATGATTTAATGCCTTAGGCTACATTATAGACGGTATATGACAGTGATTCGTTGCAATTGTGAAAGTTGGAAATAAAAAGCCATATGCCTGACGTACCACAAGACAAGCAACCATGGTTCAGAACCAGCTTGCTGGTCTACACTTTGTGTGGATTTGCATTTCTGGCACTGGTTGGGTGGCTGCTGTTCAGATTGTTGATCTGAGAATTAACATTGGCATTGGAGTGCGGTGTATTTCGCGCTAACCTGCCTGTCATGAACCTTCGCCCAAACATTAAAACTGCGCACTCGGTTTGCCCGCATGATTGCCCCTCAACATGCGCGCTCGAAGTTGAGTTGCTGGACGCCAACACGATCGGCAGGGTGCGTGGAGACAAGCAGAACCCTTATACAGCCGGTGTGATCTGCGAGAAGGTCGGCAGATATGCCGAGCGCATCCATCATCCTGATCGCCTGCTTTATCCACTAAAGCGCAAAGGCGCGCGCGGATCTGGCGAGTGGCAGCAATTGTCATACGAGGACGCGCTTGATGAAGTGGCGCAAGCCATGCTCAAGGCTGAACAGCAATATGGACCTGAAGCGGTCTGGCCATATTATTACGCTGGTACGATGGGGCTGGTGATGCGCGATGGCCTCAACCGCTTGCGCCATGTCAAGAAATACTCCGGCATGTACGACACATTTTGTACAGCTCTATCGAATTCGGGCTTCATGGCGGGTACGGGCTCTTTGTCTGGTGTCAGCTCCAGTGAAATACAAAAAGCCGATGTGGTGGTGCTGTGGGGAACGAACCCCGTCAATACGCAGGTCAACGTCATGACCCATGCCGCAAGCGCCCGAAAGACGCGCGGCGCCAAAATTGTCGTGGTCGATATTTATGAAACCGGCACTGTAAAACAGGCGGACATGGGGTTGGTGATAAGGCCTGGCAGCGATGGGGCACTGGCATGTGCAGTCATGCATATTGCGTTCCGCGACGGTTATGCTGACCGTGCCTACATGGAAAAATATACCGATGACCCTGTTGGCCTTGAAGCTCACTTGCAATCACGCACGCCTGAATGGGCAGCAAAGATCACAGGCTTGAGTGTCAACGAGATTGAGGCATTTGCGAAACTGCTCGGGAAAACCAAAGCCGTTTTCTATCGCATTGGCTATGGCTTTACCCGCTCCCGCAATGGCTCGGTCAACATGCATGCGGTTACTTGCGTCCCGACAGTGCTTGGCCACTGGCAATATGAAGGCGGCGGCGCGCTTCATTCAAATTCCGGCATTTACCGCTGGAACAAATCCCTGATCGAAGGTCTGGACGCGTTTGACCCTTCTGTCAGAATGCTGGATCAGTGCCGCATCGGCCCTGTATTATGCAATGACCCCTATGATCTGCAAGGCGGACCACCGGTAACAGTCCTGTTTACACAAAACACAAATCCATTATCGGTTGCGCCTCATCAAAACAGCGTCAAACAGGGCTTTGCCCGCGATGATCTTTTTGTGTGCGTGCATGAACAGTTCATGACCGAGACGGCGGCCCTGGCAGACATCGTTTTGCCCGCAACCATGTTCCTCGAACATGATGATGTTTATCAAGGCTCGGGACATCAATATATTCAGCTTGGCCGCAAACTGATCGAGGCCCCCGGAGAGTGCAGGTCAAACCATGATGTCGTGTGCGCACTGGCTAAAAGGGTTGGGGCGCAGCATCAGGGCTTCAACATGAGCTCGCGTGAGATCATCGAGTGGACCCTGAAGCATTCCGGTCGTGTCAATTATGACACGCTGGAAAACGAAAAGTGGCAGGACGTACAACCTGACTTTGATACAGCGCATTATCTTAAGGGTTTTGCCCACCCGGATGGCAAGTTCCGGTTCAAGCCGCAATGGACGTCAGCTCGCCACAAGCCCCATGTTGGCACGATGGGGCCAATAGCTGACATACCGGTATTTCCCGATCACTGGGAGGTGACCAGAAAGGCAGATGCTGAACATCCGTTCCGTTTGGCAACGTCACCTGCAAGGACGTTTCTGAATTCAACCTTCAATGAAACCAGAACCTCGCTGCAGCGTGAAGGCAGACCTGAGCTGTTGATGAACCCCGATGATATGGTGCGCCTTGAGTTGATTGATGGCCAGAAGGTGAAGGTTGGCAATGAGCAGGGCGCGGTAAACCTGCATGTGCGATCTCATGAGCCGGTCAAGCCAGGCGTTGTGATCTCTGAAGGCATCTGGCCAAACACGGCCTATGAAGATGGCTGTGGAATCAACACGCTGGTTGGGGCAGATCAACCGGCTCCGGTTGGTGGAGGTACGTTCCACGATAACCATGTCTGGATCAGGCCGGTTTAGCTCAAAACGCTTGACTCAGCGCATTCATTCGAATCCGCAAGTCATTGAAAAGAATCATTTCTCAAGAATGAGAATCGCATCATCAATAGTGCATGATTTGTACTTGTAAAAAGTCCTACACTAAAAAGCTGCTGTTCATGGCGCTGCTGCTGGCCGCTGCATCACTGGCTCCGCTGGCTGTTCTCGCACAGGCGTTTAGCTAAGCATCAGGTGCTTGCGAGCTCCGGGTAAAACTCATCCATCATGCGTTGATTGTACCTTACCAGGTTGGTGTGTTCGCTTGCCTGCTTGCGGGTCTCGGTGTCAAATAGTGGGCACAAGGCTCCGGCAACAAAGCTGAATACGGTGGCATCTGCCCCGCATGGCGTGCCCCCCATGAGATACTTGTTGTCGCCCAGTATGCCTGACAGGGCAGTGAACATCCTTGAGGATAGTGCGCTCATTTCAGCTTGCGAATGACGGCCCATGCCGTGTCCCCACAAGTTGCGTTTGACCTGGCGTCGAATAAACCAGACGAGTGGCCCTCGAATGACGGCTGGTGCTTCATCAAAAAATTTACGAGGCCCGCGATCAAAGTTTTCATCGATCTCCCAGCGTTCATGCAAGACGACCCAATAGAGGCTGTCCTCAAGCATCTTTTCGGTCGCCCAGGCAATGCCACGCTCACGCGCTGACAAACCCTTGTCAAAGTCTATCCCATGTTCTGCTTCCAGATGCAGACGAATGAAGGTTGAGTCAGGGATTGTCCGCTCGCCATCAATCAGAACCGGAATTTTGCCTTTGGGCGCTTTCTGCACGTCACCGCGTTCAGTTTTGAACTCAAGCCCGGACAGCTTCAACAGCATTTGTCCTTTCATCGCAAATGGACTTGGGTCGGGGAGGCCAAAGGCAGGTCCGAATGTCTGTATCGTCAACATGGTTTGCTCCTATTTCGGCTTGTGTGTTGGGTGAGGCTTGATCCGTCTATTGGTTAACCCGCAAGGATTGACAATGAAGCAGCGTCCTTATCTGCAAAGTGTACTCGCCCGTCATCAAGGCTTATGCGCTCTTGTGCCAGTGCCTGAAGCACGGCTGGATAAAGGGCATGTTCCACCTTGAGGACGCGCTCAGCAAGGCTGTCAGCGGTGTCGCCCACTTGGACCTTGACCACGCCCTGGGCAATGATGGCACCAGAATCCAGCTCTGCTGACACAAAATGTACAGAACATCCATGAACGCGAACGCCTGCATCCAGAGCGCGTTCATGGGTGTCTACGCCTTTGAACAAGGGTAACAGGGAAGGGTGGATGTTGATCATCCTGGACTGCCATTTGCTGATGAAGTCGGCGGTCATAATTCGCATAAACCCAGCGCACGCCACAATATCGCAGTCGTGGGCAAGCAACACATCATGCATGGCTGCGTCCAGCGCTTCACGCGACCCCAGTACTTTGTGATCAAGCGCAATCGCAGGGATGCCTGCCGCAGCCGCTGTTTCAAGTCCCTTGGCATCGGGGCGGTTTGAAATAACACAGGCAATTTCATAACCAGCATCTATCGCTTTGGCAGCCTCGATCAGCGAGGCCATGTTGGACCCTCTGCCCGATATCAATATGCCAACGCGTTTGCGTGTCATTGCAAAAATCAAACCCCGTAAGTCAACTTGCCAGAATATTTCACCCGCGCTTGCCTGCCGGTTCTGTCAATGATCTCTCCAAGCCGGACCACCTGTTCGCCCTCAGCTGCCAGGGTCAGCATGATGTCATCGGCCTGTGATGCTGATACGACAAGTATCATGCCGATCCCGCAATTGAATGTGCGCAGCATCTCCTTTTCGGCAATACCTCCTTGTTCCGACAGCCAGCCAAATACGGCAGGGGAAGCAACGCTGGAAAGGTTGATGGACGCGGCACACCCGTCTGGCAGGACACGGGGGATATTCTCAGTAAAGCCGCCACCTGTAATGTGAGCAAGCGCCTTGATGCCTGAATGCGCCTTGAGTGCTGAGAGAATCGGTTTCACATAAATCCGTGTAGGCTCCAGTAATGCCTCGCCAAGTGTCCTTGATTTGTCGAATGGTGCCTTGTTCTTGTACTTGGCACCTGTGACCTCCACGATCTTCCGGATCAGCGAATAACCGTTGGAGTGTGGTCCCGATGACGCAAGGCCCAAAACGACATCACCTGCAGCAACCCCTTTTTTGGGCAGGATCTTGCGACGCTCAACAGCACCCACCGCAAAGCCTGCAAGGTCATAGTCATTGCCATGGTACATGCCTGGCATTTCAGCGGTCTCGCCCCCAATGAGCGCGCATCCGGCCTGCCGGCAACCTTGGGCAATGCCTGCAACAACAGCTCTCGCCACTGATACGTCCAGTTTCCCCGTGGCGTAATAATCCAGGAAAAACAATGGCTCAGCGCCCTGGACGATCAGGTCGTTCACCGACATTGCAACCAGATCAATGCCAACGCCTGAGTGAATTCCACTTTCAATCGCAACCCGAAGCTTAGTGCCCACACCATCATTTGCCGCTACCAGGACAGGGTCTTTAAACCCACAAGCCTTGAGATCGAACAGGCCACCGAAGCCGCCCAGCGATGGATTTGAGCCTTTTCGCCGGGTTGAGGCGGCCAGTGGTTTGATCGCATCTACCAGGGAATTGCCTGCTTCGATGCTTACGCCCGCATCATCATAAGTAAGTCCGTTGGATTTTTTCGCCTTGTTGGTAGACTTTGCCATGTGTAGACCCTGAAGGTGGAGCTTGAAATTTGTGCCAGTCACTGCCATTCAATGCCAGTGTTGGTGATTACTGGTTCGCTGGTTCTCCTTATTGCGAGAACGAATGGGGCAGTTGCAAGGGAAATCGCTGTATTTTTATCAGTTTTGGAAAGTTTGATGTTGTTACCCGACTGCGGACTGTCTCAGCCCGCTTGTTGATTTTGCTTGTCTGCGTGCTTTTTGGAGGTCCGCTGGCTGCCAAGGAAAACCCGCTTTACACGATTTCAGGCATTGAAGTGGATGTTCGCGCTGAAACAGCATCGGAAGCAAAGCGCCAAGCCATTACGCAAGCCAACGTAAAAGCCCTAGCGCTATTTGTGAAGCGCGTTGGCGGTGATCAGGTTCTGGACAAGCTGTCTGACATTCCGACAAAGCGCATCGATGCCATGCTGGACAGTTTGTCGATTGAAGAAGAACGCACAGGTCCGCAACGATATATTGGCAAGCTGACTATTCGCTTCCTTCCAGACAGGATGCGCAAGATGATGGCTGATCTGGGGGTCAGTTATTCTGAAAAGGTAGCCGGTCGCACTGTCATCATACCCGTCTGGCGAACACCGGAAGGCGCAGTCGTTGTCTGGGAAGACAATCCATGGCGCACAGCCTGGCTTGCATTGAAGGCTGAAAACTCGCTGGTTCCGCTGATTATTCCTGTCGGTGATTTCGCTGATATAAGCACTTTGAATGCAGACCAGGCGGCAGCGCGTGATGAGGCTCGGCTTGAAGCGATCAGGTTGCGCTATGAGGCCGATAACATCCTGATTGCTGAAGCAACACCTGTAGGCGAGGATTCTGTTCAGGCAGTGATGGCTGGTGACAGCCCAGTGGGCAAAGTGGGATTTGACAAAACCTATGCCGCAGAAAATGCGGGCGGGATACCGGAAGCGGCAGCAATTGCAGCAACCCGTTTCAACGAAGTCATGCTTCTGCGCTGGAAAAAGAAAACCGAAGAACGCCCGATAACCCGTGCCTTGCCAATTGCAAGCCTGCCGGTTGCAGTGGCATTTTACTCCAATGATGAGTGGGCCGCCTTGCGCTCACGTATTCTGGCGACACCGGGTGTGGCTGGTGTCGATATCTCGACGATCTCGCAAGGTGGAGCTATAGTTCAGTTGTCTTATGTATCGGGTTTTGAGCAGCTGAGAAATTCATTATGGTCTGCTGGTCTGGCGTTACAAAATGTTGGTGGCACATGGGTGTTGCAATCAAATTGATCTCGTTATCAAGACGTGAAAAGCTCAAACCATGACAATACCCAACTTCATCACGATCGCGAGACTGTTTCTGGTGCCGGTGATCGTGTGGCTTTTGTATCAGACGCATTATTCAGGTGCGTTTTTCATATTTCTGCTTGCCGGAATTTCGGACGCTGTAGACGGCTTCATCGCCAAACAGTTTAATCTCACGTCTGAGCTTGGCGCCTATCTAGACCCTATTGCTGACAAAGCTCTTCTGGTGGCGATTTATGTCGTACTTGGCATATTTGAGCACTTGCCCGGATGGCTCG
>JBAUGO010000141.1:0-3654 GCA_049679775.1 Anderseniella sp. | reverse complement strand
GCTGTGGTACCGTCTGCGCGATAGCGTGTTGCCTTCGGAAAGTCACCCTTGTGGCGTGCCAGGTCGGCAAACACCCGATAGCGACCTTCTTCATGCAGCGTTTCCAGCTGGCTCTGAAAGTAATGTTTATAATCCATCCTGGCCTCCCTTTGGCCTTGTTGCTATCAACATAGCTCTTCAACGCTTTGATGCAATGTGCGCCTTGTCGCAGAACGCCAATAATGATCAGATGACCTCGTGATCCCAAAACGTCAGAATTTTTAAGCCATGATTATGTGCCTGACAGTTACCTACAGAGATGATGTGAACAAGTAAAAATAGCCCACCATTATTCACGTTGTCGGCATATCAGGTCAACGGATAGCAAGAGCGATCCAAATCCCTGAGTTCGGCATTCCTGGTTTGCTCAGTTTTCGCGCAATGCTTCATTGCGGATTTTACTGACAGGTTTCAGCAGGTAGTCGAGCACGGTTTTTTCACCAGTCAGAATGTCGACACTTGCCTGCATACCAGGGATGACAGGCAGTTCCTTGCCGTTGTGAAGAATATGGGTTTGTGGTGTGGCAACGAGAACACGATAGAAGGACTCGCCGTTTGCATCCTGGGTCGTGTCGGCGCTGATGCGTTCTATCTGGCCGGTCAATGCCCCATAAATAGTGTAATCATAGGCGGTTAGCTTGATACTTGCGGTAAGGCCAGGGCGTATGAAGGCGACATCTTTTGGCCGGACCTGGGCTTCGATCTGCAAGTTGTCCTCAATGGGCACGATCGAGATAATATCCTGACCTGGCTGGACAACAGCGCCAATTGAGCTGATCGCAATCTTGTTGATGACACCTCGCACCGGTGCGCGCAGCGATGTGCGAGCTACCTGATCGTCGGTTGCACGTTCGCTTTCAGTGAGGATGGCAAGATCGTTGCGGGCTTGCGTGAGCTTTTGCAATATCTCTGACCGGAACACTGACAGCGAGACGGACAGGCGTTCTTCAGCTTCGGTTATAGCAGACTTGGCGCGGGGCAGGGAGGACTCGACGGTTTCGATTTGCCCCTTCATGTCTTCTTGTTGACGCACCAGTCTCAAAACCTCAACTTCTGGCACAAATCCGCGTGCGCTGAGATTTCGGGTCAGCTTGAGTTCCCGGGTCAGGGGTACGAGAGTTGATTTAAGTTTTGCGTGGGTTGCTTCGAGTTCCTTGAGTTCTTGTTTGCGCTGCTCAACCTGCTGGATAAGGATTTGCCGTTCGCTTTCCAGTTTCTGAAAGTCAGATGAAAGCATAGCCTGTTCAGAGGCAAACGAGCGTTGCAGGTTCTCATCTGCGTCAGTCGGAACACTGATTTCAGGACGTTGCTGTTCGGCTGCTTCCAGGCGAGCAATGGTTGCCATGAGCGCATAGCGCTTTTGTTTTATTTCGCCGGCACGAGACAGTTGAGATGTGTTGTTGACCTGCATCAGCACCTGGTTTTTTTCAACTACATCACCCTCACGTACCGATATTTCGCTGACGATGCCCGGTTCCAGTGTCTGGACTACCTGCAATTGTGATGATGGTACAACCTTGCCGACAGCGTGGGTGACTTCATCAAGGCGCGCGATGGATGCCCATATTATGGCCGACAGAACCAGCAGGCCAATGATGATCGTTTGAGCCCAGGCAGCCCATGGGGTGCGTTCCAGAACTGCGGCGCGTGCATCATTGGCGAAATCAAATTCCTGGCGTGAGGTCATGACGAACCAATCCTGTTTGGCGCAGTTGGTGCCCTTTTCTGTTCGCCCAGTGATCGCAGATAACTCAGCACCTGATCCTTTGGTCCATCGGCAGCAACCTGACCGTTTTCTATGACGATCAAGCGGTCGACGAGGGTAAACATCGAACCGCGATGGGTGGCAATAATGAGAGTTTTCCCTGCATCTGCCCACTTCAACAAAGCAGCCCCAAGGTTGCCTTCGGTTTGGGCATCCATTGCCGAGGAGCTTTCATCGAGAAACAGAATGTCGGGATCACGCAGCAAGATGCGTGCTAGAGCAACAGCTTGACGCTGCCCACCTGAAAGCGATCTGCCGCGCTCGCCTACCTGTAGACCGAGGCCATCAGGATTGTCGGCGATGAAGCGATCAATGCCGGCAATCTGTATGGTTTTCATCAGGTCTTCACTGGAGGTTTCGGGCCTTCCCATGACGATGTTTTCGCGGATTGTGCCTGTGAAAAGCTCAGGATCCTGTGGGACATAACCGACTGCGGCCCGAACGTCTGCAATGTTGAACGAACGCAGGTCCAGTCCACCAAGGCGCACATTGCCCTCGCTTGGCTCATAAAACCCGGCCAGCAATTTGCCCAATGTAGACTTGCCGGACCCAACGCGTCCAACAATGCCGACGCGCTCACCCTGGGCAATCGAGATGTTGATGTTCTTCAATGCTTCGACGTGACCACCACCATATGTGAAGTTCAAACCTTCGATTTGTATGTCCTTGTTAGTCAGTTGTTGTCCGCTTTGTGCCCCTGTATTACGCTCGGAAGGCAACTTCATTATCCCTGAAATATCCCTCATTGCCGCAAATGCCTGGTGAGCGCGCGCCAGTGTGGCGGCGATGCCCGAAAGAGGTGCAAGTGCGCGACCTGACAAGATTGAGGTAGCGATCAGAGCACCAACACTGATGCTGCCATCTATGATGAGGAACACGCCCCAGATAATCAGCACGATGCCTGATGCCTGCTGCACAGAGCTGGTCAGGTTTGTAACCCATGACGACCAGAAACGGCTGCGTGAATTGGCTCGCGCGGTTGCAGCAATTGCATCTTCCCATTTACGCTGCATAGCGCCTTCGGCACCTGAAGCCTTGATGCTTTCAATGCCGACAAGGCTCTCCACCAAAATGGAATGGCGTTGCGAAGCCTCGGTCATGCTTTGCTCGACGGACCTGCCAATCGGTATCTGGAACACAAGGCTGATGAGTAGAACGAGACCAACAGTTATGATCGGTATCAGACACAGGGGTCCTACGAGGAACCAGATCGCAATCAGAAATACGCCGATGAACAGCAAGTCGGTGAGGGCGATGAGACTGGATGAGGTGAAGAACTCCCGAATGGCTTCAAACTCTCGGATATTGTTGGCGAGTGAGCCGGCTGTTGCGCGTCGATCTCCGGTTTTGATGGCAAGGGCATGTTCAAACAATTCGCTGGCAACGGACATGTCAACACGCCGACCTGTCCAGTCCAGCACAATCGAACGAAGCTGGCGCAGTGCCAGGTCAAATAGCAAGGCGATGGCGATACCCGCTGACAATGCCCACAAAGTCGGGATCGCCAGATTGGGAACAACGCGGTCATAGACATTCATGATGAACAGAGGTGCTGCCAGACCAATAATATTTACCACAAGGGCAGCAATGATGATGTTTAACCAGCTTGGCGCATAGGACAACATCGGAGACCAGAACCAGTGCCTTTTGCCTGTGGTGTCAGCAGGTTTGCCGGTGGCGTCCTTATTGAGCATTTCGCGTGTTATATAGATCACATAACCGCTGGAGCGTTTTTCAAGCCACGAAAACGAGACCTCATGTGAAGTGCTTGTACTGGCTGGAAAAACCAGCTTGACGGATTTCGCTTTCTTGTTGATTTCGGTGATGACCGCAGCATCCCCGTTCGACAG
>JBAUGO010000140.1:0-3131 GCA_049679775.1 Anderseniella sp. | reverse complement strand
GGGCAAGGCTCCCGCTGTATTGCAGGGCCTGAGCAAGCCTGATGCGGTATTCATCGGTGGTGGATTGTCCTGGGGGATGCTGTGCCAGTTGAGCAGCTTGGCGAAAGGTGCACGCCTTGTGGCAAATGCTGTCACGCTGGAAAGCGAGGCCTTGCTGAGCCGTGCGCACGCCGAACTCGGAGGTGACCTGACACGGATCACTCTCTCGGAAGCATCCGAACTGGGAACAAGGCGGGGATGGAAAGCAGCCTACCCAATCGTGCAGTGGAACGTGACACTTCGCGAAATGGAGTGTGATGCCGTGATCGTGGCAGGCTTTGGGTTTCGAGGTTCCGCAACGCCGGAGAGCCTGCGTGATGCGCTGGCACGCACCGGCATGCAGGCACATATTTCTGACATTGCTACAGTTGCAGACAAGGCTGACACGCCTGCGTTCAACCTGTTTTCTGAAAACTTGGGGTTGCCCGTTCATCGCGTACCACAAACCGATTTGGCGCAAGCAGAAACCGAAACCGACAGCCACGTCGTTCATGCCCATCGCAATACCGGCAGCGTGGCCGAAGCTGCAGCACTCATCGCTGCGGGACCAGGTGCCAGGCTGCTTGGCCCAAGGGTTGTCTCGCAGGACCAGATGGCGACCTGTGCCATTGCCTGCGCAACCGTTCAAGGAGGTTCTTCATGACAGTTCACTTTATTGGTGCCGGACCTGGCGCACCTGATCTGTTGACCTTGCGGGCACGCGATATTATCGCCTCCTGTCCTGTGTGTCTTTATGCCGGATCCCTGGTGCCGGAAGCCATCCTCAAGCACTGCCCTGAAGGTGCGCGCCTTGTGAATACCGCTCCGATGGACCTTGACCAGATCATGGATGAAATACGAATTGCGCATGAGGCCGGTCAGGACGTGGCGCGGTTGCATTCGGGCGATCTGTCGGTTTGGTCGGCCATGGGCGAGCAGATACGCCGGTTGAAGGCCATGCAAATCCCGGTCTCTGTTACGCCTGGGGTGCCGTCCTTTGCTGCCGCAGCTGCCAGCCTTCAGGCCGAACTTACCTTGCCAGGGATAGCCCAATCAGTGGTTTTGACACGCACGCCGGGCCGGGCTTCCTCCATGCCCACGGGTGAAACGCTGACGAACTTCGCCGCTACCGGCGCAACGCTTGCCATTCACCTGTCAATCCAGAACCTTGCCAGTGTGGTTGCTGATCTGACCCCATCCTATGGGCCTGATTGCCCTATCGCAGTGGTCTACCGCGCAAGCTGGCCAGATGAGCGAATAGTGCGCGGCACACTGTCCAGCATCGCAAATCTGCTTGATGCAGATATTCAGCGCACAGCTCTTATTCTGGTTGGCCATGCTCTGGCTGGAGAAGAGTTCGCTGACAGTTGCCTTTATGGTGTGGATTATGATCGCCGCTATCGCCCCCAAAGCGCAGAGAGTCCATGGGTGGATTGGGTACCGGAGGATCAGTGAGTATGCGTGGCCTTTTGATTTCTGCGCCCTCGTCAGGCACTGGCAAGACAACCGTGATGCTGGGCCTGCTGCGTGCACTGGTCGAAGATGGTTTGACGGTACAGCCGTTCAAATCCGGCCCTGACTATATTGATCCGGCCTTTCACCGCGCCGCCAGTGGACGGGCATCCTTCAACCTGGACACATGGTCTATGGGAGAAGCTTTGCTATCAGCTATCGCAACGCAAGCTGAAGGAGCCGACCTTTGCGTTGCTGAAGGTTCGATGGGGCTATTTGACGGGGTCGCGACGCGCGGACAATCAGGCTTTGGGTCCAGCGCCGAAACCGCGCAGCGCATGGGGTGGCCAGTGGTGCTGGTGCTTGATGTCGGCGGACAGGCGCAATCGGCAGCAGCCACGGCACTCGGGTTTCGGGAGTACCTGCCGGATCTGCCCTTTGCAGGAGTGATCCTCAATCGTGTAGCCTCACCACGCCACGAAAGGTTGACGCGGCTTGGGATGGAGCGCACGGGGCTACCTGTGCTTGGGGCCTTGCCCCGGCGCGGAGATTTGAGCCTGCCAGAGCGACACCTGGGCCTCATTCAGGCCGTGGAACACCCTGACCTGGAAAGCGCCATCGCAAACTATGCAAGTTTCTTGCGCGACCACGTAGATCTGGACGCCCTAAAAGCCGCCGCACTTGGACTTGATCTAGCGCCACCAACAAGTGTTCAGCTACCCAGGCCACCGGCACAACGCATCGCTTTGGCGCAGGATGCTGCGTTTTCTTTCACCTATCCTCATATTCTGGAAGGCTGGAGAACTGCAGGCGCCGAAATCCTGCCGTTTTCTCCCTTGGCCGACGAAGCTCCGGACCCGAGCGCCGATCTGGTGTGGTTACCTGGCGGCTATCCAGAAATTCATGCCGGAACGCTCGCGGCTGCCTCACGCTTCCTCTCCGGTTTGCGCCACCATGCGCAAACCCGTCCCGTGCATGGCGAATGCGGAGGCTATATGGCGTTGGGACAGGCGCTTATCGACAAGGATGGAACGCGGCACGAAATGGCGGGCCTGCTGGGACTTGTGACCAGTTACGAAAAACGTAAATTCCATCTGGGCTATCGTCGCGCCGTGCTCAGATCAACCTTGCCTGGGTTTGATGCCGGAGGGGTATTGCGCGGGCACGAGTTTCATTATTCTACAATTCTCGACCAACCCGATGCGCCGCTGGCAGAGGTTTTTGATGCCGATGGCAACCTGGTACCAGAAACCGGCTCTTGCCGTGGCTCTGTCACCGGCACCTTCTTTCATCTCATAACGCACGAGGAGAGTGCGCCTTGAGTGGTTTCGTCAGTTTTGTGGGCTCTGGCCCTGGTTACACAGAACTGCTGACGCTGAAGGCCGTGTACCGTCTAAAGCGTGCCGATGCGGTGCTGTTCGACGACTTGTCATCTGGCCCGATCCTTGAATTTGCAAACCCCGAAGCAGATCTCGTGGGTGTTGGCAAACGTGCTGGTCGCACCTCTCCCCGGCAACACCATGTCAGCCGTCTGCTGGTGGATTATGCCAAGGGTGGCGGCCGAATCGTGCGGTTGAAATCCGGTGACAGTGGCCTCTTTGGACGCCTTGAGGAAGAGCTGGTTGCGCTGCGGGAAGCCGGCATTGCATATGAGATCATTC
>JBAUGO010000139.1:0-4288 GCA_049679775.1 Anderseniella sp. | reverse complement strand
TGGTAAATCACCCCGCATTTCAAGGCGTGCCGTACGAAACGCAGCGAAATCGGACGATGTGCGAACGTGCAGCTTCTTGTCGTGGATAACTTGAAGGTGTTGATTGACCACCTTAACCGCAGCCAGTGGATCACTTAAGCCCCTTTGCACCTTGCCACCCTCTCGCAAACCCCGATTTTTCTTGTTCCCGCCATATCTAGCAACTTCTGTGCCACTACCTGAATCGCGTAAAAGGCGAAAAAAGACGGTTATTTGATAAGGTTAAATTGGTTTTGGGAAAGTACTGATCAATCTGGGACAGTTAAGGCGACTTGTTTTGACTTCAGCCTCCAGATGCTGTGTATAGTCAGGGTTGCAATGACAATGGCACCACCAATCAGCGCGTTTGTGCTTGGGTGTTCTGAAAATATCGCCCACATCCACAATGGTGTCAGCACGGTTTCAAGCAGGAAGAACATGGCAACTATGGCCGCAGCCACATACCGCGGCCCAACCATCAAAAAAGCAGTCGCAGCCGGAGCTACAATCAGGCCGTTGAGCGCAAGCCAACTCCACCCCGTTGCTGTCAGGCTGGCCGGAGAAGCAAAGGGTGCTGCCAGAATTGCTGCAAAGAGATGGCCGGATGCGGCACTTAGCGAGTGATCGGAACGGCTATGCCTGATGATGGTCAGTGAAACTGCCATGATAATTGCCACCCCCAGAGCCAGAAGGTCTCCTCGCCAGGTGCCAAGGTGCAGTCCGTCCGCAACGATGAACGCAACACCCACCATTGAAACCCCGATGGCGATCCATGTGCCCTTGCGCAGGCGTTCCTTTAAAAACACCCAGCCAAGCAGTCCGGCAAACATCGGGTTGAGCGCAAGCAGAAAAACAACATTGGCGACGGATGTCAGGCTGATGGATGCAACGAACATTATATTGGCAATGCCGGCAAGGCACGCGATCAGCAGGCCGGTTTTGCCGTTGATGAAGGGGCTGTTATTGTGGCGCAAGCGGTTGGTGAAAAGCCAGAACAGAAACATGGCGATAAACAACAGTGTGCCGCGCGTATATAAAATCGTCCAGGTATCGGCACCTGACAGCTTCAGCAATGGCACATCAAAAGACAGCAACAACCCGCCCAGAAAGGAAATACCAATGCCCTTGCTGACGCTTGCCTCGGTTTGAGGTGTGTTGTGTGAAGCCGCCGTCATTCCCGATCATTCATACCGAACTGTCGAATAATGACCAGCCTGTCTGGGTCAACCGTTCCTGAGGCAGGAAGCGGGATTTGTAGCCCATTTTCTGTGAGCCATTGACCCAATAACCCAGATATAGATAGGGCAGGCCAGCGCGTTCTGCGCGTTCTATATGATCAAGCACCATGTAAGTTCCGAAACTTCGCGCAGAAAGCTCAGGGTCAAAAAACGAGTAAATCATTGACAGCCCGTCATCCAGCACATCGGTCAAGGCAGTTGCGACGAGCTTGCCTTTTCTTTTGTCAGGTCCGGAAAGCGATGGTTGTGGCAGTTCGCGATATTCGATCACGCGTGTTTCTACAAAGCTTTCATCGACCATGGCCGAATAGTCCATGATGGACATGTCAGACATGCCGCCATGGCTATGGCGTTCATCAATGTAGCGTCTGAAAACACCATATTGCTCTGTTGTGGCGCGTGCAGGCAGTGCCTCGGCAGCAATACCTTTATTCTTGTTCATCACTTTGCGAAAATTACGCGTCCAGCAGAATTTGGACACCGGCACTCGCACCGAGACGCAGGCGCTGCATTCATCACACGCTGGCCGATACGCAATGTTTTGAGACCGGCGAAAGCCACCCTGAGCCAGTGTGTCATGCAGCTGGCTCGCATCAGCACTTATCAGGTGAGTGAAAACCTTCCGTTCCTGCTTGCCTTCAATATAGGGGCAAGGGGCAGGTGCAGTAATAAAGAACTGCGGAAAATTTCTGCGTTCGATGCTCAATCTGAATTATCCGATTTGCGTTTTATGAGTGCCAACAGGTTTCATTGCTGAACAGCGATTGTCAATCATTGAATCCTGAAAACTCAACCTCGTTATTCCCCGGCAGATAGCAGCGAAACCTTGGCGATGTAGGGTTGTTTGCGCATGAACTGGATGATTTCTTCAGCATGATTTGGACCTCTGGTTTCAAGCGTGATTTCCAGAATGGCACCCTTGGCTGGCACATCGAGAAAGTTGCGCTGGTGGTGGACTTCAAGGATATTTGCCTTTTGCTCTCCCAGGGCGGTGGATATCAATCCAAGCACACCAGGACGGTCTTCTATGCGAAAGCGCAGCGAAACCACGCGGTTGTCGCGTCCAAGCTCACGGACAATCAATGAGGCAAGCATACGCTGGTCAATATTGCCTCCGCAAATCACCAGGCCAACCTTTTTGCCTTTCCAGCGCTCTGGCTCCTGAAGCAAAGCGGCCACACCCGCCGCACCAGCGCCTTCAGCCAGCAGCTTTTCTTGCGACAACAAGAGTGCGACAGCTTTCTCGATGGCGCTTTCTGACACCATCACAATGTCGTCAACCAGCGCCTTGCACATTTCAATGGCAATATCACCCACGTCCCGCACGGCAATGCCTTCTGCCAGCGTTGACCCGCCACAATCTGCTTGCGTGTTGTTCATGGCTGCGTGCATGGCTGCATAGCGTTCATGCTCAACGCCTATGATCTCGATATCGGGTTTAATGGCGCGCGCAGCCACTGCCATACCTGATATGAGGCCGCCACCGCCAATGGGAACTATCAGTGCATCCAGGTCCGGATCATCTGCCAGCATTTCAAGTGATATGGTGCCTTGGCCGGCAATCACCAGTGCATCATTATAAGGGTGAATGAGTACCAGGCCGCGTTGTTGGATAATGCTATCCATATAATCACGCGCTTCGGCGAGGGTTTCGCCCGCCAGTTCAACCGTTGCACCAAATCCGCGAGTGCGCTCAACCTTTGTCCAGGGTGTTGTTTCCGGCATGATGATCGTTGCGGGAATACCCAATTGCGTCGCATGCCAGGCAACGGCTTGAGCGTGGTTTCCTGCTGACAGGGCAATGACGCCGCGTTGTCGTTCACTCTCAGACAGTGACAGCAACTTGTTCAAAGCACCTCTCACCTTGAAGGCGTTGGTTGTTTGCAGCGTTTCCAGCTTCAGCATGACTTTCGCCCCGACCAGGGTGGAAAGTGTTGAAGCCTCCACAAGGGGCGTATGCGGCACCTTGCCGGATATGCTGGCAGCGGCGCGTTTCACATCTTCATATGTGACGGCATAACCCATGAAACTCATCCTGTCTGTCGGGATTGTTGTATTTGACAATTGATAGTGTGACCCGGATTGGATACCTAGATCAATCAACTCGCCACTTTAATATTCAGGATTTATTCAATGGGCAAAAAGACAGCATGGCTTGGTCTGGGCGTTATGGGATATCCCATGGCAGGGTATCTGGTTTCTAAAGGCAATCATGACGTGGTTGTCTACAACCGCACCGCAGCCAAGGCAGAAAAGTGGGTTGGCGATCACAAGGGCTCACATGCCGCCACGCCAATGGCTGCCGCTGATGGGGCTGATTTCGTCTTTTCCTGTGTCGGCAATGATGATGATTTGCGCTCGGTCACGATTGGCCCGGATGGTGCGTTCCACTCCATGAAAAAGGGCTCCGTCTTTGTTGACCACACGACCGCATCTGCCGATGTTGCGCGCGAGCTTCAGGCCGCCGCCAAAGAAAAAGGCATCGGCTTCGTTGACGCGCCTGTTTCAGGTGGTCAGGCTGGCGCTGAAAACGGCGTGCTTACCGTTATGTGCGGTGGTGAGCAGGCTGACTATGACGCGGCTGAAAGCCTGATCGGCTGTTATTCCAAAAGCTGTCGCCTGCTGGGTGGGCCTGGTGCTGGCCAGCTTGCCAAAATGTGCAACCAGATCGCAATTGCCGGACTTGTGCAGGGGCTTTCTGAAGCCATCCACTTTGGCAAGAACGCTGGCTTGGACATGGAAGCCGTGGTTGATGTCATCTCGAAAGGTGCAGCTGGCAGTTGGCAGATGGAAAATCGCTACAAGACCATGATCAAGGGCGAGTTTGAGTTCGGTTTTGCTGTGGACTGGATGCGCAAGGATCTGGGCATATGCCTCGACGAAGCGCGCAACAACAAGTCACACTTGCCAATCGCTGCTCTTGTGGATCAGTTTTACTCTCAGGTCCAGTCAATGGGCGGCGGGCGTTGGGATACATCCAGCCTGATTGCACTTCTCGACAAGAAAAAATAACTCGCCGCGCATCATTGGAA
>JBAUGO010000138.1:0-4702 GCA_049679775.1 Anderseniella sp. | reverse complement strand
GGATTACTTTTGGTAATCATGTTGGTCATCGCGGTATTCGGTCCTTTTCTAGTATCTGATCCCGTTGCCCTGAACCCGATAAACCGGCTTAAGGCACCAACACTGGATTTCTTTTTTGGGACGGATTATCTCGGCCGGAATGTGTTTTCCAGAGTGATTTATGGCGCACGCATTTCGCTGGCTGTGGGGCTGGCAGTCGCGGTTGTAGCTGTCGTACTTGGCCTGTTTATAGGATTGATCTCAGGTTATATACGCTGGCTTGATGCGGTTATCATGAGGGTAATGGATGGTCTTATGGCCATCCCTGGCATTTTGTTGGCAATCGCACTGATTTCCCTTTCTGGTGCAACATTGCTGACTGTTATCATTGCAATTGTGATCCCTGAGATACCTCGCGTGGTCCGGTTGGTGCGATCGGTTGTGCTGACGGTTCGCGAAGAACCATATGTCGAGGCCGCAATTGCTGCCGGTTCGCGCACACATCTCATCCTGTCGCGACACATACTGCCAAACACAATTGCTCCCTTGATCGTTCAGGCGACCTATATTTGCGGCTCGGCCATGCTGACGGAATCCATACTGGGATTTCTTGGTGCCGGCATCCCACCAGAGATTCCAAGCTGGGGCAATATCATGTCGGAAGGCCGTACCTACTTCCAGTTGACCCCATGGATCATCTTCTTCCCTGGCATTGCGCTGGCCTTGACAGTACTGGCAGTGAATACAGTGGGCGACGGATTGCGCGATACTCTTGATCCACGCATTGCGAGGAAGATGTGATGGGTAAGGTTGACCAATCGATCCCGGTACTGGAGTTGCGCGGACTGTCAGTGACGCTGCCAGAGGGCGCTGATCGCAAGTATGCCATTGAGGATATTTCATACACCGTCAGGCAAGGCGAAATTGTGTGCATTGTGGGTGAGTCAGGATCGGGCAAGTCGGTCAGTGCACAAACAGTCATGGGTCTCATTCCCCGCAAGGAGCTGACACCGGTTGCCGGTGAGATTTTGCTTCAGGGCGAAGATCTCCTTAAAAAGACTGATGCCGACCTGCGTCAGCTTCGCGGTGTCAAGATGGCAATGATTTTCCAGGAGCCAATGACAGCGCTCAATCCGGTGATGCAGGTTGGCGATCAGATCGGCGAAATGCTTGAAATACACACCCAGATGTCAGCCGATGAACGTCGAACCCGGATCATCGAAGTCATGAATGATGTCGGGTTGCCGGACGTAGAGCAAATGATCAACAGCTACCCGCATCAACTCTCTGGTGGACAGCGACAACGGATCATGATTGCCATGGCGCTGGCACTGGAACCTGCCTTGTTGATCGCGGATGAGCCAACCACTGCACTTGATGTGACGACTCAGGCGCAAATACTGGACCTGATCAAGGACATTCAAAAACGCCACGGTACAGGTGTGTTGTTCATTACACACGATTTTGGTGTCGTGGCTGAAATTGCAGACCGGGTTGTCGTCATGCAAAATGGTCAGATTATAGAACAAGGAACGGCCGATCAGGTTCTCAAGAAACCAAAACAGCCATATACCAAAATGCTGATCGGTTCCGTACCAAGTCTCATACCGCCGGAAAGACGACCGATAAATCATGGTAATCCCATTCTGCAAACCCACGGGTTGGAAAAAACCTATGGCAAACAAGGCTGGTTTGGCCGCGGTCGTGTGGTCCATGCGGCCAGACAAGTTGAGTTGGAAGTTCGCAGAGGCGAGACGCTCGGTGTTGTTGGTGAATCCGGATCCGGCAAGTCTACTGTTGCGCGTTGCATTGTGCGCCTGATTGATCCGACAAGCGGCGAAATCCTGATTGATGGCACCAACATTGCGACCATGTCACAGGCGGATTTGCGATCCTACAGACGAAATGTGCAAGTGGTGTTTCAAGACCCATATCGCTCGCTCAATCCTCGCCGCACAGTTGGCCAGTCGATTGTCGAAGGTCCGATGAATTTTGGCACCTCTCAAAGTGAAGCCTGGAAACGGGCATCTGACCTTATGGAAATAGTAGGGCTATCCGCAAAAGCTCTTGACCGCTTTCCCCATCAGTTTTCAGGTGGCCAGCGTCAGCGCATTTGCATTGCGCGAGCCCTTGCGATGGAGCCCAAGGTGCTGATTGCTGACGAGGCGGTATCTGCCCTTGATGTGTCCGTTCAGGCGCAGGTGTTAAAATTGCTTGATGATGTTCGCAAGCAGTTTGATCTTGCCATGCTGTTCATCACGCATGACCTTCGCGTTGCAGCTCAGATTTGCGATCGCATCATGGTTATGAAGCAAGGAGAAGTTGTGGAACAAGGTGCGACAGCGAAAGTCTATGCAAAACCGCAACACCCTTATACCAAACTCTTGCTGGATGCTGCACCTGGCAGGGCGAGCTAACTCTGGGTGTGTCAATCCGGCAGAACAGCAGTTGCTTCGATCTCAACCTTGGCCCGGTCTTCTACCAGGGCTACCACCTGCACCAGCGCCATGGCCGGAAAGTGGTTACCGATGACACGTTTGTAGGCTGCTCCCAGTTGCTTCTGCTCATTCAGGTATTCGCGTTTGTCAGTCACATACCAGGTCAGCCGGACAATATGTTCCGGCTTGCCACCGGCTTCGGCCAGCACTGCGACAATATTCTTGAGCGCCTGCTCTGCCTGGCCTGCGAACCCGTCTTTCTCAAACTCCTCATTGGCGTTCCACCCGATCATGCCGCCTGTAAATACCATCCTGCCTTGCGCTAAAATACCGTTGGAATAGCCCTTCGGTTGTTTCCAGTCGGATGGTTGCAATACCTTCATGTCGTGGCGTCCTTCCTTAGTCTGAAACGTTGAACTTTACCGGACTCGTTGCGCGGCAGTGAGTCGATGAAACGGATAATGCGGGGATACTTGTAGGGTGCGAGTACCTGCCTGACATAGTCTTGCAACATTGCTTCCAGTTCAGGGATTACCAAGCCGTCTCTTGCCACAACATAGGCGGCAACCACCTGGCCTCGATCTGCGTCCGGTTCACCGATCACGGCACACTCAGCCACCGCGGGATGTTGCAGAAGCGCGTTTTCGACCTCCAGGCCTGAGATATTATAACCGGAGGAAATGATCATGTCGTCGCGACGGGTATGATAGGCAATGTACCCATCTTCGTCCATGGCGCAGGTGTCTCCAGTTAAGTTCCATCCGTTCTTCACATAATTGTGCTGGCGCTCGTCGGCGAGATAACGGCATCCGGTCGGACCCTTGACGGCAAGTCGGCCGAGTTCGCCAGAGGGCAGGGCTTGTCCATCTTCATCCAGCACCAAAATCTCGTATCCGGGAATGGCCGGACCGATGAAGCCGGAGCGTACTCGGCCACCAGTCGCTCCGGCAAAGGCATGCAGCATCTCCGTTGAACCAATCACCTCGGCAAGCACGCTGCCTGCCGTCTCCTGCCAAGCATGGCGCACCGGCAGTGGCAAGGCTTCTCCTGAAGAAATAGCAAGCCTGAGCTGCGATAGCATTGGTGCATCGTCAAGCCGCAACATGCGTTGGAAGAAGGTGGGGACAGTGAAACAAACACTGGCTTGATGCCGACTAATCCCTTCAAGCAGTGCGTCCGGTTTCCAGCTTGGGTAGAGCACGCTGCTCGCCCCAACATGCAACGGGAACACCAGCAAACCGCCAAGCCCGAAGGTGAAGGCCAGCGGTGCGGTACCAATGAAGACATCGGACGCCGACGGTGAGACGATATGGTGGTTCATGGTTTGGCAGATTGCCAGTACGTCGCGATGAAAGTGAACCGTGGCCTTGGGTCGGCCTGTGGTACCCGAGGTGAAGGCAATGAGCGATATGTCCTGCGCCTGTGTTGCGGCGGTGTTGAGGCTATCTGGTTTGGTGCAGGCAGAAGCAGGTTCGCCGCACTCTCCGATCCAGGTCACTAATATCGTACCGGTTGCGGCAGATGTGATGGCTACTTCCAGCTCTGCGGCAATTGCTTCATCGCACAACGCAAGTGCAGGTTGGGAAATGTTTAATATGGTTGTCAGTTCACCAGCGCGCAGCAGCGGCATGGTGGTTACGGCAACTGCACCAATCTTCTGGATGGCCAGCCAGCTGGCGGCCACAGCTGGCGAGTTGAACCCTCGGATCAGCACCCGGTTGCCTGGGCGGATGCCATGATCCTCAACCATCATCCTGGCCAACCGAGCCACACGAGCATTGAGTTCGCCATAGCTCCAGGTGCCAGAGGCCGAGTGGAATGCCGGGCGGTGTGCACCACCGTTCATTAAATGCCGGTCCAGAAGAAAATTGACGCAATTGAGTGGCCCCGTCATGGGAACGCCCGGCATCGGCACGATCTCCGGCCAGTCACCGACCGGTGGCAATCGGTCATGCACGAACCGGTCCTGCTGGATGCTCGCTTCGTTCATGCAAGAGTCCAGTCTGGCGGAACCAACCGCCGCTTGCCATCGTGTGACAAGGTTACGTCAGGCGCGTCCAGCGATTCACGGTCCCACAGCTGGCAAGTCACTTGCTTGTGTTGCTGGTCAAGCCCTTCGCAATAGTTGGTGAACTCGCATAGCCGGATATCGCCACCATGGCCTGTTTCCAGTTTCAGGAACCAATCCGGATCGGCCAACACCTGCCTGGCCGACGCCACTACATCCCCGATGCCTTCGCTCAAAACCCGTTCAGCAAGCTCGAAATTGTGGACCCCTCCTGCTG
>JBAUGO010000137.1:0-5164 GCA_049679775.1 Anderseniella sp. | reverse complement strand
AGGTATGCGTCCAGAGCCTGACAACCTATTGGAACTGACCTGGACCCCAGCCCCGGATCAGTTGCGGCGCAAGCGGGTCGGCCGAGGTTTGTTCAATGTGAAACTCTGGCGGTAAGGACACATTGTGTGGGAAGAAAACATAGCGCTGGTTCTTGACGCCGACGATTGGCGGTTGTGAGGTTTGCTCAAAATAATCATTGCCAACCTTCAGGTCGCGCCAAAAACCTTCATGCGGACTGCCGTCATATCGGATCATGTTTTCTTCGCTCATGCGAAACGGAAAGGAGTGAACGGGAAATTCTTTCTGCCCATACAAAAACGCCTCACGCGCCAGCGAGAACAACTCCTCGACCTGCTCATCATTGATGGCATAGCAGCCACGAGATGAACAACCACCATGCACCATGAGATGGGCGCCTGTGCGATCCAGTGATTTATCATAGGCGTTGGGATATCCCATGTTGAACGACAGGTGATATTTGGATTTCGGGTTCATCTGGCGTTGCGACACCATGTAAAACCCTTCGGGAGCTTGCCGGTCGCCTTCTGCAAGCTTTGGACCCAGCACACCGGAGCGGCTGCAAATCTGGTAGGTGCGGAATTTCACAAACGGGCCGTAAGCCTGTTGCAACCACACCTCCATTTCGTTTTCTTCCTTGAAGATACGCACCAGCAAAGGCGCACCCACCTTCAAGTCAAGCCGTTGCAGATCAGACATCACTTTGGGTGATAGCGGCTCCAGCCCCTTCTCGGTGCTGCAGGCGCTCAACGCCAGCACTGATACCAGTGCTGTCGCGCAGAACATGCGGCGCGACAGGGAGGTGCTGAATTGGGCTCTAGAGTTCATGATCCAGACGTTCCGAAATTCCGATGACGCCAGATATTGGCGCAAAATGCGTTTACACTCAATTAACCACGTATGACTGGTTGGCAACGCGAACCTTGGGCAGTTTTCGCGTCTGCTCAAACTTGTCGTAGCCAGGCTTCAACATGGTCCAGAAGCTGTGCCATTTACTGTTGGCATGGCGCGCGAGCGCAGAGCTTTCCAGCCGAAACGGAAAGGCGTGTACAGGTATCTCGCGCTGACCGTTTTTGAACGCAGCCTCCATCAGCCGATAGACAACCTCAACTTCATGATCGCGAATGGCGTAACAGCCAGCTGACGTGCAACCACCATGCACCATCAGAAACGAACCTGTACGCTTGAGCGAGCGATCATAGCGGTTGGGAAACCCCAGATTGAACGACAAGTGATGACGGCTGTTCGGGTTCATCTGCCCGCTGGAAATGCTGTAAAAACCTTCAGGTGCCTGTTTGTCACCTTGTCTCAGCTTGGGGCCAAGCTTGCCTGAATACTTGCAGATCTCAATGGTCCGGAACAACTCCCAGCCTGTAGATGTTTCCAGCCAGACCTCCAATTCGGACGTGTCCTTGAATATGCGGATAAAGACCGGCATTCCCGGTGATAAATCACGCTTTGCCAATTCAGCCCAGACAGCCCGGCGATGGGCCACAGGTTCCGGACCGCGCAATCGTTCTGTCAGGCGGGTTTGTTCACCGACACGATATAGTCCGTAGCCAGCACCAGCCATGATGGCAAAGACCAGAATGAGCCTGAAAATTCGTTTCATGTATTATTGCACGCCATGATTATCATCGGATGGCAAGATCACCGAACAAAAAGGCATGTTTGCGGCAGTGGGCCGATCTGGCAAAAACCTAGAGATTCAGGGTTCTGCCAATGGCAAGGAACTTTTTGCGCCGTTGCTGGCGTACTTCATCCTTGCTCATGTGTTTGAAGGGCAGCAGTGATTGACGGATAGCATCGGCAACCTGCTCAATCGCCTGTTCAGTATGCCGGTGTGCACCGCCGACTGGTTCCGGGATAATGGTATCAATCACGCCAAGTTCCTTGAGGTGTTTGGCCGTGATACGCATGGCTGTGGCTGCCTCGCTGGCGCGCGCTGAATCATGCCACAGGATGGACGCTGCCCCTTCGGGTGAAATCACCGAATAAATGGAGTTTTCCAGCATCATGACCACATTGGCTGTGGCAATTGCAACCGCCCCACCAGACCCACCTTCTCCGATGATGGTTGCAATGATCGGGCAACCAAGACCGAGGCAGCAATCGGTTGATCGCGCAATGGCTTCTGCCTGACCACGTTCTTCAGCACCAATACCTGGATAGGCGCCTGCAGTATCCACAAAGCTCAGTACCGGCAAGGAGAACCGTTCAGCCAGCTCCATCAGGCGAACAGCCTTGCGATAGCCTTCAGGCCGTGCCATGCCAAAATTGTGCTTCAGGCGGCCTTTGGTATCAGCCCCCTTTTCCTGTCCCATCACCACTACAGGCTGGCCGTCAAATCGCCCCAGCCCACCGATCAGGGCTTCGTCCTCGGCAAATTTCCTGTCACCTGCAAGCGGTGTGAATTCGGTAATCAGCGACTTGATATAATCTTTGGTGTGCGGGCGATCAGGGTGGCGGGCAACCTGGGTTTTCTGCCACGGGTCAAGCTTGGCATAAAGATCAGCCAGCGACTTTGCGAGTTTCAGCTCAAGCTGTTTAACCTCATCACCAATGGAGACAGAGCCTTCGCCTTCGCCAATGGACTTGAGTTCAACGATCTTGCCAGTGAGTTCGGCAATCCGTGTTTCAAAATCGAGGAAAGTCTGCATGTAGGGCCCAAGGCTTGATTGGTACAAATTGGGGCCAAACTGGCTGCGTGCCGAATGGATGTCAACTGACTAATTATGGTTGAGGGGATGATATTCCTCAACAACCTCGCGTAACTTCTCCGGCAAGACGTGAGTGTAAATCTGTGTCGTCGATATATCTGCATGACCCAACATCTGTTGCACAGCACGCAGATCAGCCCCACCTTGCAGCAAATGACTGGCAAAGGCATGACGCACCACATGTGGTGACAGGGTTTGTCCATCAAGTCCGGCGGCGCGGGCAAGCTCTTTCAACAACAGCGCAAAATGCTGGCGCGTAAGGTGCGACTTTCGCCCGCCTGCGGTAAACAGATATTGCCGTGCATCCAGCACGCTGACATCAAGGTCAGCCTTGATTGCCGCCAGAAGCGCCTCAATGGAATTTCTTGCAGTGCGAGACAATGGCACAAGACGTTCACGCCCGCCCTTACCACGCACCATGATGAAACGCTCATCTGTCGTCACCATACCGACGGTGAGTGAGACCAGCTCCGAGACACGAAGACCAGTGGCATAGAGAACTTCAATCAGACAATTGAGCCGAAGAGCCTTGAGGCGCTGCCTGGCGGGCGCGCTGGCAAGCTGATCGCGCGATGCCTGTAGCAGGCGTTCAGCCTGACCAACGCTCAAGACCTTTGGCAATGAGCGCTCCTTGCGCGCAGTTGCAACCACGCAAGCCGGATCATCCCCCAGCAAACCTTCAGCATAGGAAAACTTGTGAAGCTGGCGCGCTGCTGACAGGCGCCGGGCAATGGTGGACTTTGACAGACCTTGTTCCTGAAGGCTGGCAAGCCAGTCACGCACGTTCTGGGTACCGGCGGTTTCAAGGCTGAGATTCATCGCTGCGAGATAGTCGCAGTAAAGCTCCAGATCGCGGGCATAGGCTGACAATGTGTTGGCAGATGCACCACGTTCAGCACTCATCATTTCGAGAAATGACCGGATCAGGCGTTTGTCAATTGTTGAAGACCCCATCGGAAAGCTTCTTTACCACTTCGCGTTGTTCAGGCGGGAAGTTTGCCAACCCCCACACTGCTCCATACCCGGCACCAGCCAAGCACAAGAGGATTAACAGAAAACGAAGACTATCCGGCATGTGGTTTCCTGAAGGAGTTTAAAACGGTCCATAACTAAGGCTCCAATGTGCCTGTTTGAGCGCGATTGTGCAATCTTTGCCTTGACATCGGTGTGCAAAAGATTTGCTCGACACCTTCAAGGGCTGTAAGTAACTGGCCAATGATGAACAGTTGGGGGCCTGTCACAAGGTTCCAGACCTTAAAATGCAGAACCCGGTGAACGAACCAAGAAATATGGAAAAGTGTGGGGATATCATCCTGCCACACCTCAAGGGTCGCACCATTGTGCTGATCGGCCTGATGGGTGCGGGCAAGACCACCGTGGGCAGGCGAATGGCCAACGCACTCGGCTTGCCGTTTGTGGATGCCGACATAGAAATCGAGACTGCGGCCGGTAAAACCATCCCTGAAATCTTTGAAGACCACGGCGAGCAATCTTTTCGTGATGGCGAGCGAAAGGTCATCGAACGGTTGTTGCAAGACGGCGCAGGTGTTTTGGCAACGGGCGGTGGCGCTTACATGAACGAACATACGCGCCAAGTCATTGCACACAAGGGCATTTCCATATGGCTCAAGGCTGATATTGCCGTCCTGATGCGCCGGGTCAAAAAACGCTCCAATCGGCCGCTACTAAAAAACAGTGATCCTGAATCAGTGATGCGCAAACTGATTGCCGAGCGTTATCCGGTTTATCAGGCAGCCGATATCACCATAGAAAGCATGGATGTGCCGCACGACCAGATTGTTTCGAGATGCCTCGAAGCACTGGCACACCACCTTGAACACGAAGCAGAACCTGCCAGATGACCTTCACACCCACCAACACTGCTCATGCACAAGGTACAACACGCGCCGAAATTGACGTGGCACTTGGAGCACGATCCTATGGCATTACCATTGCCGACGGGCTGTTGCAGCACGCAGGCGAAATGATTGCCCCCCTGCTCAAACGCCCGACCAGCCTGATTGTCACCGACGAAAATGTCGCGCATCATCACCTGAAAACCCTGACAGCAAGTCTCGACAAGGCAGGCATTGCCCACAGTTCGATTATTCTGCCTGCTGGCGAAGCAACCAAAAGTTACGCGCACCTGGCGCAAGTGTGCGATGGAATTATAGCTGCCGGCATGGAACGTAATGATCGCATCATAGCGTTTGGCGGCGGTGTCATTGGCGATCTGGCCGGATTTGCAGCTTCCATCGTTCGCCGCGGCATGGACTTCATCCAGATCCCGACATCCTTGCTGGCTCAGGTGGACAGCTCTGTTGGTGGCAAGACCGGTATCAATTCTCCCTATGGCAAAAACCTGGTGGGCGCCTTTCATCAACCTGTCGCTGTGCTCGCCGACATTGCCCTATTGAATACCTTG
>JBAUGO010000136.1:0-7390 GCA_049679775.1 Anderseniella sp. | reverse complement strand
GGGTAAATCAGCCCAGTTCATGCTGCACACCTGGTTGCCGGATGCGATGGAAGGCCCAACCCCTGTTTCAGCGCTTATTCATGCTGCAACCATGGTCACTGCAGGCGTTTTCCTGGTGGCGCGCATGTCGCCATTCTTCGAGCTTTCACACACCGCGTTGAACTTCATTATCGTGATTGGTGCAACTACCGCTTTCTTCGCAGCAACAGTTGGCCTGGTCCAAAACGACATCAAGAGGGTGATTGCCTACTCAACGTGTTCTCAGTTGGGTTACATGTTTGTAGCGCTTGGCGTGGGGGCTTATGGCGTGGCGATATTCCACCTGTTCACGCACGCCTTCTTCAAGGCGCTTTTGTTCCTTGGGTCTGGTTCGGTTATCCACGCCATGTCCGGTGAGCAGGATATGCGCAACATGGGTGGGCTCGCACCACACCTGAAAGTCACCTGGATCATGATGCTGATCGGAACGCTGGCCCTGACCGGATTTCCATTTACAGCTGGGTACTTCTCAAAAGACGCGATCATTGAAAGTGCCTACGCAGCCCACGCTGGCCCGGCAACCTATGCTTTCATTCTGCTGGTTATCGCGGCGTGCTTTACGTCATTCTACTCATGGCGCTTGATCTTCATGACCTTCCACGGAAAACCACGGGCCAGCCGCGAGGTCATGAACCATGCGCATGAAAGTCCGCAGGTCATGCTGGTGCCATTATATCTTTTGGCAATTGGGGCATTGTTTGCAGGTATTGCCTTCAAGAACTATTTCATAGGACATGATGAGGCGCTTTTCTGGGGTACATCATTGTACCGTTTGCCGGAAAACAAGATCATTGAAGAAATGCACCATGTACCTGCCTGGGTTATCTGGTCGCCATTTGTCGCAATGGTCATCGGCTTTGCAATGGCATGGCTATTCTATATTCGCAACACCGAGCTTCCCAGGCGCCTGGCAGAGCAGCACGAACCGGTTTACAAGTTCCTGCTCAACAAATGGTATTTTGATGAGCTGTATGACCTGATTTTCGTGCGTCCAGCGATGTGGCTTGGCCGCTTCTTGTGGAAGAAGGGTGACGGCTGGGCTATTGACGGCTTTGGACCGGACGGCGTTTCTGCTCGCGTCATGGGCGTTGCAAATCGTGTGGTCAAACTGCAATCGGGATTTGTCTACCACTATGCTTTTGCCATGCTGCTTGGCGCTGCTTTCCTGATAACCTGGTATATGTTTGCGGGAGTAAAAGGATGACCGGCTGGTATCTCCTGTCAACGATCACGTTCCTGCCGCTTGTCGGTGCCTTGTTCATTCTGGTCATCAGGGGTGATGACGATGTTGCACGTCGAAATATTCGTGCAACAGCCCTGTCAGTTACCATCATCACATTCGGTTTGTCCTTGCTTGCATGGCGCAGTTTTGACCCTTCCCAGGCCGGTTTTCAGCTCGAGGACAAGATAGTCTGGCTTGGTGGCCTGATGACCTATCACCTAGGCGTTGATGGTATCTCCATGCCGTTTGTGCTGCTGACCACGTCGATCATGCCGTTGTGCATTCTGGCAAGCTGGAAGGTAGACAAACGCATCAAGGAATACATGATTGCGTTCCTGGTTCTGGAAACACTCATGATTGGTGTGTTCTGCGCTCTGGATCTGGTGCTGTTCTACCTGTTCTTTGAGGCAGGTCTGATACCGATGTTCCTGATCATTGGTATCTGGGGCGGGCAACGGCGCGTCTATGCCAGCTTCAAGTTCTTCTTGTATACGCTGCTTGGCTCTGTGCTCATGCTTCTGGCCATCATGGCCATGTATGGTCACGCCGGTACTACAGACATTGCAGAAATACTGACATCCAAGAATTTCCCGGCACAAATGCAGACATGGTTGTGGCTGGCTTTCTTTGCCTCATTCGCGGTCAAGATGCCCATGTGGCCGGTACACACCTGGTTGCCGGATGCCCACGTTGAAGCACCAACCGCTGGTTCCGTTGTGCTGGCAGCGATCCTGCTGAAGATGGGTGGCTATGGCTTCTTGCGGTTTTCCTTGCCGATGTTCCCGGTCGCCTCCGAGCTTTTTGCACCGATGGTGTTTGTCCTGTCTGTTGTCGCAATCATCTATACTTCGCTGGTTGCCTTGCGTCAGGAAGACATGAAAAAGCTGATCGCGTATTCATCAGTCGCCCACATGGGGTTTGTCACCATGGGCATTTTCTCACTGAACAAGCAGGGAATTGACGGCGCGATATTCCAGATGATCAGCCATGGCTTTATTTCCGGCGCACTCTTTCTATGCGTTGGTGTTGTCTATGACCGCATCCACACGCGCGAGATTGCTGCATATGGCGGTCTCGTTAATCGCATGCCCCTTTATGCAACGGTCTTTCTGTTTTTCACCATGGCCAATGTCGGCTTGCCCGGTACGTCTGGTTTCGTCGGTGAGTTCCTGACCCTTGTTGGGGCCTTCAAGGCCAACACCTGGGTCGCGTTCTTTGCAACAACCGGTGTTATTCTGTCTGCCTGTTATGCTCTTTGGTTGTATCGCAGGGTCGTGTTCGGTGTGCTGCAGAACGATAAGCTCAAAACAATCACGGATATGACGCCGCGAGAAGCTGTAACAATACTTCCGCTTGCAGCTGCCACACTGTTCTTTGGTGTCTATCCCGCTCCCATCATGAACGCCATATCTGCGTCAGTTGATAATCTCCTGGGCACTGTCCAGACAGCTCTTGATGCAAACTCGGCTGCGATGATTGCCGCAGCAAACTTGCTTGGAAACTAGGAAACACAGATGAGCAATTTACTGGCCATAGCCGATGCAACAGCTGCCCTGCCGGAAATTTTTCTGGCGGTGGCCACCATG
The DNA here is from genome assembly GCA_049679775.1 of Anderseniella sp. Lineage (GTDB taxonomy): Bacteria > Pseudomonadota > Alphaproteobacteria > Rhizobiales > Aestuariivirgaceae > Anderseniella. Next base: position 4,543 of record JBAUGO010000136.1, on the reverse strand, counting down.
GCGCTGTTGATGTTTGGTGTGTTTTCAAAACGCAATCCAACTGAATTCGTCAATACAGCCTGCATCATCGTATTGGCGATGACGGCCGCCTTGATCGTCTACATGTCTGATGGTCAAACAAGCCGTGCCTTTCTCGACAGCTTTATCGTTGATGGCTTTGCACGCTTTATGAAAATGCTCGTTCTGTTTGGATCAGCTGCCGCAATTGTCATGTCTTCCAGTTTCATGAAGACTGAAAAGCTTGATCAGTTCGAGTATCCGATTTTGATCATGCTCGCGACCGTTGGCATGATGATGATGATTTCAGCCAATGACCTCATTGCGCTTTACATGGGGCTGGAGCTGCAATCGTTGGCCTTGTATGTGGTGGCCGCATTCAACCGCGATAGCGGGCGCTCATCTGAAGCCGGGTTGAAGTATTTTGTCCTGGGGGCGTTGTCCTCTGGCATGTTGCTCTATGGTGCTTCCCTGATTTACGGGTTTTCCGGCTCGGTTCAGTTTTCTGAAATTGCCAATGCTGCGTCTGGTGACAGCCTCGGCCTTGGCCTCCTGTTTGGTCTTGTGTTCCTGATTTGCGGGCTTGCCTTCAAAATTTCTGCCGTACCATTTCACATGTGGACGCCTGATGTTTACGAAGGTTCACCAACGCCAGTAACCGCATTCTTTGCGGCAGCTCCAAAGGTTGCTGCAATGGCCGTATTTGTGCGCGTCATGCACGATGCTTTTGGCGGTGCCGTCAATCAGTGGCAGCAGGTCATTGTGTTCATCTCCATTGCCTCAATGGCACTTGGCGCATTTGCCGCCATTGGGCAGACAAACATCAAGCGACTTCTGGCTTACTCCTCGATAGGTCATATGGGGTATGCGCTAGTGGGTCTGGCAGCGGGTACGCAGGACGGTGTTCGCGGCGTGGTCATCTATATGGCGATCTACATGATCATGACAATTGGGGCATTTGCCTGCGTCATTTACATGCGCAGACGCGGAACCTCTACCGAGCGTATCTCCGATCTCTCCGGTCTTGCCCGAACCGACAGCACCATGGCTTTTGTACTGGCCATGCTGATGTTTTCACTCGCCGGCATTCCTCCGCTTGCTGGTTTCTTCGGCAAATATTTTGTGTTTCTTGCTGCCATCAAGGCAGAAATGTACACACTCGCCGTTATTGGTGTTCTGGCTTCGGTCGTGTCAGCGTTTTACTATATCAGGGTCGTGAAGGTAATTTACTTTGATGAGCCCGCTGATGAGTTTGACCGCGCACCCATGGAAATCCGCACCATGGCATTGGTGTCAGGCGGGGTGTCCGTTGGGCTTATGCTGTTCCTGAGCTGGCTGTATATTGCCGCCAATGCTGCGGCCTTGTCATTGTTCCAGTGAGTGTTGCCTTACCTTCATTGCCGGCCATCGTCTGGTTAGAGAGCATACCCTCCACAAATGTTGAGGCTCAGGAGCGTTTTGCCAGTGGCGAAACCGGTAGCTTGTGGATTGCCGCCAGGCAGCAAACCCATGGCAAGGGTCGTCTGGGCCGTGAATGGGTGTCACGACCAGGTAACCTGTATGCCAGCCTCTTGTTGCCAGTTGAGTGCCCTGTGAGTGTTTTGCCCAGCCTGTCACTTGTAGCAGGGCTGGCCGTTCGCGATGCGCTCATGGCAACGGGTGTTGAGGCTGCACTGGAGTTGAAATGGCCGAATGATGTTTTGCTTGGAGGTCGCAAGGTCTCCGGCATTTTGATAGAAACAGCAAATCATGCAAACAGGCTCGCCGCCATCATTGGCTGCGGGTTGAACCTGTCACATCACCCTGTTGAAACCAGATGGCCTGCGACGCATCTGGCAGAGCACACCATCAATACGGACCCCGAAGCCATGCTCACACGGTTAGCGACGACAATGGCTCAAAGGATTTGCCAGTGGGACAATGGAGCAGGCCTTTCCCATATCCGTCATGACTGGATGGATGCGGCCATGGGGCGAGGGACGAAAGTTGTGCTGGATGATGGATCAAGCGGTGTATTCGATGGTTTGCATGATACAGGTGCACTGATCGTTCGTAATGAGGACGGCACGGTAAAGCATTATCATGCAGGCGATGTTAAGTGGGTTGATATAAGAGGGGCTGGTACGTGACGGGCAAGAACAAGACGGGCGCAGAGCTTGTATTGATGCCATTGGGTGGCATGGGCGAAATTGGCATGAACGCTTACGCCTATGGTTATGGTTCAGCCTCTAGGCGCAAGTGGATCATGGTTGATTGCGGGGTAAAGTTCGGTGACGAAATGGACCCTGGCATTGATGTTATCTTGCCGGACACGCGTTATCTGGAGGCTGAACGAAAAAGCCTCCTCGGCATTTTCCTGACACATGGCCATGAAGACCACCTGGGGGCAGTTGCCTGGTTGTGGCCGCAACTGCGCTGCCCGGTTTACTGCACCCCATTTGCAGCTGAATTGCTCAAGCGCAAATTGGCTGAGGCTGGCCTTCTTGGTGAAGTGCCATTGCGGGTCGTGCCTTTGGGCGGCACCATTGAGATCGGTGATTTTTCGGTGGAGTTTGTTTCTGTCACACATTCCATTCCTGAATCGTCAGCCCTTTATATAAAAACACCGGCAGGTAAGGTGCTGCATTCTGGCGACTGGAAACTCGATCCCAAGCCCACAATTGCACCGCTGATGGACATTGATCGTCTGAAACAGATCGGTGACGAAGGTGTTGACGCACTTGTGTGTGATTCAACAAATGTGCTGCGTGAAGGACATTCACCGTCTGAAAGTGAAATAGCCGATAACCTTGCGCACATCATTGCTGAGGCCAAGGGCAGGGTGGCCGTCACAACCTTTGCCAGTCATGTCGGTCGCATCACGTCTGTTGCCCAGGCAGCGCGTGCCAATCAGCGCGAAGTGGTTCTGGCAGGAAGGGCTATGCACAATATCGTTGCTGCCGCCATGGAAGTGGGTTTGCTGAAAGAGGGAAACTCCTTTCGCGACCAAACAGAGTATGGATATTTGCCACGCGACAAGGTCGTGTTGTTATGTACCGGTTCGCAAGGTGAACTGCGTGCTGCCATGGCGCGCATTGCAGCTGATAACCATCCTGATATCACGCTGAACAAGGGCGATCTGGTGATCTTTTCGTCCAAGACCATCCCCGGCAATGAGAAGTCTGTGGCGACGGTTCTGAACCGGCTTGCTGAACAGGAAATAGACGTCATCACGTCTGATGATGCGCTCGTGCATACATCCGGCCATCCTCGCCAGGAAGAGCTTCGCTTGTTTTATAGCTGGGTCAAGCCAAAGCTGCTTGTACCCATGCACGGTGAAATGCGTCACCTGGTGAAGCATCGTGCATTTGCCACCGAGTGCGGCATTCCAGCAACTGCGCAAGTGATGGCTGGCGAGATTTTGCGCCTGGCACCCGGTGAGGCAACGATCGTGGATGAGGTTCCGGCTGGGCGTATCCATGTTGACGGTCGTATCCTGGTGCCAAGCGTTGATGGCCCGGCGCGCAAGCGGCGCAAACTGTCCCAGGTTGGCCTCGTTGCAATTTCACTGGTGATTGATGGCAATGGACGCCTCGTCGATGATCCCCAGGCCAAGCTTGACGGCCTGCCGGAAGAAACATCCTCAGGCGAAGAGTTTTTTGAACTGGTACTCGACGTGGTTGATGAGGTTTATGAGAGCATTCCCCGCAAACGCCGTCTCATAGACGAGGTTGTCGAGGAAAAGATCAGGCAAACGGTGCGCAGCCGGGTAGATAATGAATGGGGTAAAAAACCCATTGTACACGTTCTCATTCACCGTGTTTGACACCACAAACTGACAAATAAAAAAGGCCGATGGATTTCTCCACCGGCCTTTTTCTTGTCCACCCCTCAAAAGGCTATGCGTCAGCATCAGCAGATGCTGAGAAACTGACCAGCAGCGCCAAATGCACAGCTATCCGCAAAATGAACGCGGTCTTGTTCCTTGACAGTAACGGTTGATGGCTCACCGAAGTAAATCCGGACACCCGCCATGGCAGCGTGTGAATCAACGCTCAAGGTAACATTACCACCAGCAGACTCATCTACGAAGAAACCATCCCAGCGAGCAAAGTATGCAACCCTGCTGTCATCAGGTTTCCATTCCAGCAGTGCTCGGCCATAAATGAACTCTACGTCGCCAGTGTTGAATATAGCGCCAGCGTGACCTTCCAGCTTCAGGTTGTCGTTGACGTACCAGCGTGCAAGGCCTTTCACATAGGGGTTTTCATCCCCACCATTCAAAGTAGTAACGAAACCGCCACCTGCGCCAATAGTGAACTGGTCAAGAAAAATCTCACCAACACCACCAAAACGAAGGAAGTCAATGTCACCAGAGAATTCACTTCCTGCAAAATTGGCTCCGGTTGCGGCAACATTGACGGCAAACATACCGCGGTTTGCATCACGCCAACCCATGTGCACTCCACCGGAAAACTGGGTGTAAAGGGAGTCTCCTCCCCCAAAGCCACTATAATCGGTCAAACCGAATACACCATCCAGTTGTGTCCATATGACGGGTCCCTGG
>JBAUGO010000135.1:0-1530 GCA_049679775.1 Anderseniella sp. | reverse complement strand
GTCATCGAGAACCCAATCAAACCGATGAGGCCGAAAACAATGAAAACAAAGAGATCAATCAAACTCGCCTGGTTCTGCCTGCTGGCAGCAGGTCTGACTGTAACGCAGAATGCGGTGGCCCAAGAAGAGGCCCCCAAGCCCAACATCGTCCTGATCAACATGGACAACTTCGGCTATGGAGAACTGGGGTGCTACGGCGGGGGTATTCTCCGCGGTGGCGCCACGCCACGCATCGACAAATTGGCTGGCGAAGGGATGCGGTTGTTGAATTTCAACGTCGAGGCGCAGTGTACGCCCAGTCGGGCGGCTTTGATGACCGGTCGCTACGCGATCCGCACGGGGAATGGTTCGGTGCCGCTTTCCGTCGCCGACTATGGTTTGACTCAGTGGGAATACACCATGCCGGAAATGTTGAGCGATGCCGGCTATGCGACCGCCATGTTCGGCAAGTGGCATCTTGGGCAGTCGGAAGGGCGTTACCCTACCGACCAGGGATTTGACGAGTGGTATGGGATTCCGAATTCAACGGATGAAAGCCTCTGGCCCGCCCAGCAGGATTTTCAAAAGTATGCAAAGCTGGCGGAGAAAACCGGCAAGAATCCGATGATCAAGGAAGAGCACATCTACACGGCCAGGAAAGGCTCTCCGGTAAAAGCGGTCAAGGTGTATGACATTCCGGCAAGGCGAGAGATTGACCGGGAAATTACCGACCATGCCAAGGACTTCATTGGGCGTCAGGCGAAGGCGGGCAAACCGTTCTTCCTGTACCTGCCGTATACGCAGACGCACATGCCAAATCTTCCTAGCAAAGAGTTCGAAGGGAAAAGCGGGAACGGCAATTGGGGCGATGTGTTGATGCAGATTGATGCCTACACCGGCGAATTGCTCGATACGCTCGAACATAACAAGATCGCGAAGAATACCATCTTCATTTTCACAGCGGACAACGGAGGCGAAATGGTACCGGGTTACGCTGGCTGGAATGGGCCCTGGAGCGGTTCCTATTTTACGGGCAGGGAAGGTTCGTTGCGGGTGCCGTTTATCATCCGCTGGCCCGGTAAGGTGCCGGCCGGCAAAGTCTCCAACGAGATCGTTCACCAGTTTGATCTCTTCACGACTTTTGCGAGTATTGCAGGAGGCAAGGTGCCGCAGGATCGTGTGATTGATGGTATCGATGTCTCTGATTTTCTGCTTGGAAGAACTGAGGAGTCGAACCGTAAAGGTTTTGTTGTTTATGTTGGAAACGATGTCCACGGCGTGAAGTGGCGAAACTACAAGATGCTGTTCAAGGAATTGGAAGGCGATCGGGGAACTGGGAAATTGAACGTCTTCCCGATGCCCCACTTCTACAACCTCTTTGCCGATCCCAAAGAAGAGTATCCCGTCACCCAGCAGATGGCGGGGCGTCTGTGGTACCGATGGGGATTGGGCCCAATCCTCGTAGAGCACGAAAAATCGCTGGCTGCAGAACCACCGATCAAGCCAGGTACACCGGACCCATACGTTCCAGCGAAGCAAAACAAATAGCAA
>JBAUGO010000134.1:0-2570 GCA_049679775.1 Anderseniella sp. | reverse complement strand
ACTTCATTTCATCTCTCATGGGTGCAACGCGTACATCCTGCATGATAGCCTTCATTCTGGCTGGTTCAACCTTCCTCACGCTCGCCATGGGCTTCACTGGCCTGCCGCGCGGCGTTGCAAACTGGATCGCTGAACAACAACTTTCACCTGCCATGCTGATCGCAGCACTGGCAATCTTCTACATCATCCTCGGATGCTTTCTGGATGGCATCTCGTCGATCGTTCTGACCATGGCGGTTGTGGAGCCAATCGCACGCCAGGCCGGCTTTGACATGATCTGGTTTGGCATCTTCTTGACCATCGTTGTGGAGATTGCCCAGATCACACCGCCCATCGGGTTCAACCTCTTTGTACTGCAAGGCATGACAGGCAAGGACATGGACTTTATCGCCCGCTCGGCAATTCCGATGTTTCTGCTCATGGTGCTTGGTGTTATCCTTGTCTCGGTTTTCCCGGGGATTGCCACCTGGTTACCATCAAAGATGTGACCCTCAATGATCCGCAAAAGCCTTGAATGGGTTGGACATTACGGCACATGGCTCATGCCGGCTGGCATAATCATCGGATGCCTGTTTCAACCTCTTGCCGAATTATTGCGGCCACTGCTACCCGCTACAGTATTTTTTATGTTGACCATTGTGCTGTCACGCATGGACATTGAGCGCGCACTTGTACATTTACGAAACCCCAAAATATTCCTGATCAGCCTTGTTTGGGGGTTTTTGGTGCTACCTTTGTTGTTTGTTTTTGTGTTGCAGTTTGTACCTGTTTCACCCGGCTTGCGCGCCGCATTGATCATATACGCCACCTCTCCCCCCAATTATGCAGCTGCTGCATTGGCATTCGTCATGAGCCTTGATGGTGCATTGACAGTTGCAACCATCTTTGCAGCTACAGCCCTCCATCCTGTCATTACACCCGCCTTTACTGACGCATTCACACCTGACGTAATAACCGTTTCCGGCATAGACCTTGGCATTCGTCTTGCCTTGCTAATCGGAGGGGCGTCCGCCACAGCGTTTGCCTTGAGCAAATATCTCGGACCAGCCAGGCGCAAGGCTTCATCAGGCATTTTTGACGGCTTGAACGTACTTATCATGGTCGTGTTTGCCATTGCCCTCATGGATGGCATCCCTGCACGCATGATCGCACAACCCGGCTATGCATTTGCCTTGGTCTGCCTTGCCACCGGGCTTCATCTTGGTCTCAATGCACTAACGGCGCTGCTGTTTTATGTGACCGGTGTACAACGCGCCCTCACACTCGGCTATGCCCATGCGGGCCGCAATATTGCTGTTGTCATGAGTGTCTTGGGATCAGACGCTCCCGCTGATGCATGGTTGTTTTTCGCCATGTTGCAGTTTCCCATTTATTGTCTGCCGATGTTGCTCAAGCCATTTTACAATCGCGTGTTGTCGTCCGGCCAATAGCTGGTCTTGAATATACATCTCGTCAGCGATGTAAAACTGCTCCATAATAATCCGATGTTGAGTTTTATACGCATACTGCTCGTCGTCATGACAGCGACACTCGGAACCAGCGCTGTTTATGCGGCTGATGCGGCTGACCGTGCCATAATCGGGTTTTCCAGCGATGGCAAATACTTTGCCTTTGAGGAATATGGCGTTCAGGATGGATCAGGTTTTCCCTACTCGAATATCTACATCATTGAGCTTGAAAACGACAAATGGGTTGAAGGCGCACCTATAACAGTCTCATTGCGCGATGAGAATGCCACCACCTACGCCGCGCGCAGGCAGGCGCTTACTGAAGCGGCACCTTTGCTCGATAAATACGGCACAGTCGAATCTCCAAAGCTTCTTGCCAGCAACGCTGTTGGCGAGGAAGTACCAGACCCCCACACGATGATCTTCAAGCGGTTTCACAATGTCAGTGATCTCTGGACGGTAAAGCTAAGCCACATTGACCTGGATTTACCCCCGCACTGCCAGTCACTGCCCGGTGTCAAGGGATTGGCATTGACAGTCAGCGTTGGCGACAAGGAAGCAAGGGAAGTGTATCGAGATACCAGGCTTCCCGAAAGCCGCGGATGCCCGGAGAATTACAGACTGGCCGACGTCATTGCATTCGGTGAGAGTGAGACGGCCCGCGTCGTTGTGCTCGTGCACAAACTGACATTCGGCTTTGAAGGCCGCGATGCAAGGTTTATTGCCATACCGGTTACGCTCCCATCCTGGAGATAACCTGTCATGGAAGGTTGAGCCTCTAGCACTTGTTCTGCTAGACCAGCGCTTTCATCACTATAAGCACCTGAAAGCAAATCACCCATGATCCCTCGTTACACCCGCCCGGAAATGTCCGCCATCTGGTCTCCTGAACAGAAGTTCCAGATCTGGTTTGAAATCGAGGCCCATGCAGCCGACGCGCAAGCTGAGCTTGGAGTGATACCGAAACAAGCTGCAAAGACCGTATGGGACAAGGCGCGAAATGTGAAGTTTGATGTAGAGCGCATTGACGCGATCGAAGCAGAAGTCAAACATGACGTTATCGCGTTCCTGACGCACCTGTCCGAAATCGTTGGTCCCGAAGCACGCTTTGTACACCAGGGC
>JBAUGO010000133.1:0-3238 GCA_049679775.1 Anderseniella sp. | reverse complement strand
GCTCGCTGAGCGCGGCCTTTTCGGCCGCCGGCATGGCCTGGTTGCTCGGCGCAGCAACGGAATCGGTCATCTCCATCGCACCGAAATCCGTTACCGCGCCGGTTGCCATGGGCATATCGGAACAGCTTGGCGGCTTGCCATCCCTGACGGCGGTGCTTGTCATCCTGACCGGCATCATCGGGGCCATGCTGGGACCAATGGTGCTCAATTTGATTGGTGTGAAGGACTGGGCTTCCCGTGGCCTTGCCATGGGAACAGCAAGCCATGGTATCGGAACTGCTAGGGCATTGCAGGTGAACGAGGTGGCCGGGGCGTTTTCAGGTCTTGCCATGGGATTGAATGCATTGGCGACTGCCATACTGTTGCCCTTGATCTGGCGATTTTTGTTCTAGTTCTTTTGAGCTGCTTTTGCAGCGTCATGATTTTCAGCGCATTGAACATGAACCCCAGATTAATGCCTAGGTCATTTCTTGTTCAGACGTTGTTTGTCTTAGTGTTTTCACCGGGGACACAAAGGCAACAACAAATTGAAGGAACGAAACGATGATTAAAATCAAGGCTGCCCTCGCCACTTTGATGCTCTCCCTGCCGCTGGCCGGCGCCATGACCATGACCGCAATTCCACAGGCTCATGCAACCAATTGTGTGGTTAATGTTGAAAGCTGGGACCGGCTCAATGTTCGTAGTGGACCAGGCGCGAGCTATAACAAGAAATTCAGTATAGGCCCGGGCCAATGCGGTGTGCGCTTTACTGGTGATTGTGAAGGCAGCTGGTGCCAGATACGGTTTCGGGGTCGCTCAGGTTGGGTAAATTCACGCTTCATCGGATCGGAAGCAGAAGGTGGTGACGATTCAGTTGGTCGTCAGCACAGGTTCAACCGCCCGAAATATGACGGGTTTCGTCTTGATGCTCGCTATTTCCGCTCCTCGAATTTCGACATGCCCGGCACCGCAAACCGCTTCTGCCGCTCAAAAGGGTTTAGTGGCATGGTTGATTACCGGGTGCAGACATCGCACCGTACTATTGCGCGTGGTGATGGCCATATTTTCAACAATAGCCCGAATTCCAACACCACTTACCGCTTTATCGTTTGCGAATAGTGGAGTGCGTACGGTTCACCTATTAACCGCATCCTTGGCTTCGTCTTGTTTTGCATGTGACTTGGCCAGATCAAATTCAGCTCTCCGTCGGGCAAGGTCTTCGGCGGAGAGTTTTTCCGGATTGGAATAATCATCCTTCCAGCTGTCATCGCCCGGTGTCCATTCAAGCGGTGAGACAAGCGTGGTGCGCGGTCTCGAGATTATTTCCAGCGCGCTGAGCGCAAGTCCCAGCGTGAATTTCTGCGAGGTTTCGTCGAACGGTTTGCCGGCGGCATTGCCGAGCGGAAAATCCGAAAACACAAATCGTGGCACACCGCAGTGCTCGACGATATCCTTGGCACATCCCATGATGACGGTTGATATGCCCTTGGCTTCCAGATGGCGGGCAGCAAGTGACAATGACTGATGGCACACCGGGCAATTGGCAACCAGAATAGCCGCTTGTACGCCCTCATTTGCCAGCAATTCAAGCAGGACTGGGGCATCTATTTCAATGTTTGTTCGTTGCGACCTGTTGGTTGGAAATCCATAGACATGAGACGCCAGTGACCCGATGCGGCCCTCTGCTTCTGCCTGTTTCAGGCAATCGAGCGGAAACCATGTGCGTGGGTCTTCGGCGCTGGTGTGGGTGCGATCATAGGCGATGTGCGAAATGCGAACATCAGGGGTCGGTTCAATCGGCAAGGCCCATACCTGCTGAAATTTTGCTGCTCCATTATAGGCCGCGCCCGGTCCCTGGTCTCCAGCGCCTTCCTTGACAGGTGCTGCGGTGGTGACGAGTGCCACGCGGGACTTCGAGATAGGACGACCAAGCCCGGCAAAAGGCACATCGTCATGCTGGGCCCAGACATACGGGTTGCCATAGCCCAGCGCCAGATACCAGTCGCGGGTGCGCTGCATATAGGAAACAGGATCAGCCATTTTGATCAGACTTGACAGTAGAAACCGGGTTCAGGCGCTTCTGCTTGAGGCGTTCTTCAAACACACGGGCACGCTGTTGTGCGTCGTCGGTTTGAGCTGATGTCAGGTTGGACATCATGACATCCAGATCGGCATCGGTTTTACCTGCCTGTCTGGCGACGATATAAAACTTTGCAGCCTCGACACGGTCTTTCTGTATGCCACGCCCGGAGGCCAGTATGCGTGCTATGTACAATTGACCATTCGGGTTGCCTGCATTGGCCGCTACCATCAGCCATTGTGCACCGATCTTGTAGTCCTGGCGGATACCGGCATCGCCACCATAGACCATCAGACCATAATCAAGGGCGGCTTCCGGCAACCCCTGCAGAGCTGCCTTTTGAAACCATTGACTGGCTGTCGACAGGTTCTTTTCAACACCATGACCATTGGCATAGAGAAGGCCAAGATTGTATTGAGCCTGCGCAAAGTCGGCTTGCGCTGCGGTGGTGATGTGCTTGACGGCGAGAGTTGCATCCGCGGGCACACCCTTGCCTTGATAATACAACAGACCCAGCTCATTGCTGGCTTGCTTGTGACCTGCTGCGGCTGCCTGTTCAAACCAGGTGCGTGCCTTGGTGAAATCCTGAGTGCCTGCCTCGCCGTTGAGGTTCAGCATGCCAAGCTTGAACATGCTTTCTGTGTTACCCTGGGCAGCGGCCATCGAATACCATTGAATGGCGATTGCCATGTCACGCTCTCGCCCCTGGCCAAATTCGTACATCTCACCCAGCATGATTTGCGCATTAACATCGCCTGATGTTGCCAGCGGAACTGCCACTTCATAGGCAGCACCATAGTTTTCATCTGAGTAAAGCGCTGCTGCTTCCTTGAAGGTGGGCTTCAGGTTGCTGGTCTGGGCAGAGGATGTGCTGATGGAACTTGCCAGAATTATCAGCAATAGCATGAAGCGTCTTATGATCATATGCTGGACCTTTCACCTGCTTTCGTCAGGCGTGCGGCGATCATGGCAGCGTCTGCGGCTGAGTTCCAGAACTCTGCAGGTGGAGACACAAAATCAGCTCCCGCCTCGATCGCAGCAATGCAGGCTGCCTCATCAGGTGCGTTGATGCCCACACACGCCACCTCGAATAGTGGTGGCCACCATTCCATCAGGTCAACACCCATGGGCGAGGACAGATCGAAGGCTATATAGTCGATGTCGGTCTCCCCGGCC
>JBAUGO010000132.1:0-3528 GCA_049679775.1 Anderseniella sp. | reverse complement strand
TGGAAATACCGCACACTATGACGGTGTGATCTCGGCACTTGAAGCACGCGGGTTGCGCGTCATACCAGCTTTTGCATGCGGGCTGGATTCTCGTCCAGCCATAGAGCAATACTTCCAGGACAACGGCAAAGCCAGAGTTGATGCGTTGGTATCCCTGACAGGCTTTTCACTGGTTGGTGGACCCGCCTACAATGATGCAGCTGCAGCCTCCGACACACTGAGTGAACTGGATGTTCCTTATCTTGCCGCGCAGGCAGTCGAATTTCAATCGCTGGAAAGCTGGGAAAAAAGTGCCCAGGGCCTGACCCCGGTAGAAGCGACAATGATGGTCGCCATCCCCGAGATAGACGGCTCAACTGGTGCACTCGTATTCGGAGGCCGCTCCGGCGATATTGCACCAGGCGCCTCACGCGACATGCAGGTCCACAACGAGCGCGCCGACATGCTGGCACGCCGCGTCCAGCGATTAATTTCTCTGCGCAAGTCATCACGTGCGACCCGCAAGATTGCCATGGTATTGTTCAATTTCCCGCCGAACGGCGGCTCAGTTGGCACAGCAGCCTTCCTGTCTGTTTTCTCCTCGTTGTACAATTCGCTCAAGGCCATGCAACAGGCTGGCTATACGGTTGACCTACCAGACAGCGTGGATGATCTGCGTAACCGACTATTGGACGGCAACTCCAAGAGATACGGCACGACCGCCAATGTTCATGCGCACATTGAAGTCAACGATCATGTCCGCACAGAAATTCATCTGGCAGACATTGAAAAGCAATGGGGTGCCGCTCCCGGGCGTCATCAGACGGATGGCCGATCGATTTTTGTGCTGGGTGCACAATTCGGCAATGTATTTGTCGGTATTCAACCAGCATTTGGATACGAAGGCGATCCAATGCGCCTTCTTTTCGAGCATGGCTTTGCACCGACCCATGCCTTTGCTGGTTTCTACCGTTGGCTGCGAGAGCAATTCAAAGCTGACGCAGTTGTTCATTTCGGGACCCATGGCGCTCTTGAATTCATGCCAGGCAAGCAGACGGCCCTGTCCGCTGAATGTTGGCCCGACCGATTGATTGCCGATCTACCAAACTTTTATCTCTATGCCGGCAACAACCCCTCTGAAGGTACAATCGCCAAACGGCGGTCAGCAGCCACCTTGATCAGTTACCAGACCCCTCCTGTCACCCACGCCGGTCTGTACAAGGGGCTTCTGGAACTTAAATCCTCCCTGGAACGGTGGCGTTCACTGACACCTGAAGCAAACGATGAGCGCGGTCAATTGGCGGACTTGATCCATGTACAGGCCTGCGCCATCGACCTGGTTCCCGATGGTGACGTCTGGTCCAGCGATCAGGCGGTTGAGGCAATTGCCAAGCTCACCAACACGGTGCTGGAATACGAATATTCCCTCATTCCCAATGGTCTGCATGTTGTAGGCGAAGGTGTCTCACAAGATGAGCGCGCTGGACTTTTGGCAGCCATGGCAGACGCAGGTCACCAACTTGAACTGAGCAATGACATAGCGATGGCCATTGCCCAAGATAAGCCGCTGCCAGCAGGTGAACAATTGTCAGCCGACGTCCTGGATGCGCTTCGACGCGTAAACACCTTATTGTCACAAGACCACGAATTGCCGGCCCTTCTGCACGCCCTTGATGCCGGTTTCATTCCACCGGCCCCGGGTGGTGACCTGATCCGAAATCCGGATGTGTTACCCACAGGCCGCAACATGCATGGGTTTGACCCGATGCGTATTCCAAGCGCTTTTGCCATGAAGGATGGCGAAAGCCAGGCGAAAAGGTTGTTGGCCCGTCATATCGCAGATGGCAACGCATTACCCGAGACAATCGCACTGGTCCTGTGGGGCACCGACAACCTGAAGTCGGAAGGCGGCCCGATCGCGCAGGCGCTATCACTGATGGGTGCAAAGCCCAGACTGGACGGCTATGGCCGGCTGTGTGGAGCCGAATTGATCTCGCTGGAAGAGCTTGGCCGCCCGCGCATAGACGTGATGCTGACTCTGTCCGGCATCTTCCGCGATTTGCTGCCACTACAGGTCAAACTTCTTGCCGAAGCCGCATTCCTGGCTGGAACAGCTCAAGACGAAGCACCTGAACAGAACTTTGTCCGCAAGCATGTTTTAGCGCACATGGCCGAACATGATTGCGACATTGAAACAGCAACCCTTCGGGTGTTTTCCAATGCCGAGGGAGCCTATGGTTCAAACCTCAATCATCTGATCGATGCCGGTTGCTGGAATGATGAGGACGAATTGGCTGAAACTTATACGAGGCGCAAGTGCTTCGCGTACGGCCGCAGCGGAACTCCGGTCAAGAGCCCGGCAATGCTCAACTCAATTTTGAAGAATGTAGATCTTGCTTACCAGAACCTTGAATCGGTCGAGTTGGGCGTAACCACGATAGATCATTATTTCGATACTCTTGGCGGCATCAGCCGGGCGATAAAGCGTTCCTCGGGAACAGACGTTCCAGTCTATGTCAGCGACCAGACCCGTTCCGAAGGCAAGGTGCGCACCATTTCCGAACAGATTGCGCTGGAGACGCGCACCCGCACCCTGAACCCGAAATGGTACGAAGGCCTGCTGGAGCATGGCTACGAGGGTGTGCGCAATATAGAAGCCCAGGTTAGCAATACCGTCGGTTGGTCGGCAACGACAGGTCAGGTGCAGCCGTGGATTTACAAGCAGATTACCCAGACATTTGTGCTTGATGAAAACATGCGCAGACGGCTCTCCGAGCTGAACCCGGCTGCTTCAACCAAGTTGGCAAATCGTCTGATTGAAGCCAGCGAGCGCAACTACTGGACACCTGATGAAGAAACGCTGGAGGCATTGCGCCGGGCCAGTGAAGAACTGGAGGATATTATGGAAGGCATATCTGCGGAGGCCGTAGCATGAACCTCTATACGAAAATCAACAAACACACGGGCAAGGAACTGGTCCCACCAGACGGGCTCGGTAGCGTCCAGGTCAAGATGGATCCCAACCTGGATATAGGCAACGCCAAGGTCTTTGCCATCTATGGCAAGGGAGGTATTGGCAAATCAACCACCTCATCCAACCTGTCGGCAGCGTTTTCAAAGCTCGGAAAACGGGTTCTTCAGATCGGTTGCGATCCGAAACATGATTCAACATTTACCCTGACCAAAAAACTTGTGCCTACTGTCATTGATGTTTTGGAAAAGGTCGATTTTCACTCCGAAGAACTGCGCGTCGAAGACTTTGTCTACGAAGGTTATAATGGTGTCATGTGTGTTGAGGCAGGTGGTCCGCCTGCCGGCACAGGTTGTGGTGGTTACGTTGTCGGCCAGACCGTCAAGCTGCTGAAGGAACATCATCTGCTGGAAGAAACCGACGTGGTTATCTTCGATGTTCTGGGCGACGTGGTGTGCGGTGGATTTGCATCGCCCCTGCAGCATGCTGGGCGCGCAGTGATCGTGACTGCAAATGATTTCGACTCAATTTTCGCGATGAACCGGATCGTCGCGGCCATACAGGCCAAGGCGAAAAAC
>JBAUGO010000131.1:0-5956 GCA_049679775.1 Anderseniella sp. | reverse complement strand
AAATCACCCCGGTTGTTATAGCTAGTCGCAAGGGCGATGTGATCGTGGATACGGATGAGCACCCGCGTCCGGACACAACACTGGAACAACTCTCAAAGCTTAAGGCACCTTTTCGTGAAGGCGGAAGCGTGACGGCGGGCAATGCTTCGGGTGTAAATGATGGTGCTGCGGCCTTGATCATCGCTTCTGAAGCGGCGGCACGAAAATATGGCCTGACACCGATTGCGCGGATACTGGGTGGTGCGACAGCAGGTGTTGAACCGCGCATTATGGGGATCGGCCCTGTACCAGCAACACAAAAGCTGTGTGCAAGACTTGGTATCAAGCCATCTGAATTTGATGTGATTGAACTGAACGAAGCCTTTGCCGCACAAGGTCTGGCTGTTCTACGCCAGCTTGGACTGCCTGATGATGGCGCGCACATTAACCCCAATGGCGGGGCAATTGCACTTGGTCATCCGCTTGGCATGTCAGGGGCTCGCATAACAGGTAGCGCAGCACTTGAGCTCGGCAATGCTGGTGGTACCAAGGCGTTGGCCACCATGTGCATTGGTGTTGGACAAGGCATTGCTTGCGCTCTGGAACGGGTCTAGCGCACCACCGGGCCAGATCACTTGAACTTGCGAAACAGACGCGTCCTGTCGAACATGTCTTCGAGTGTTTGCATGCGCTCGCTGGTTTCATCCCAGGTGCGGGTTTCCACGGCTGCAATAATGGTCTCGATCAACAAGAGCGTGGCAAGTGATGAATCCCACGCCGAAGGTACTTCTATATGAGCACCAAAACTGTGATCCGAGATTTTGTCGATGGGTGAGCGCCATTGGTCAGTGAACAAGATTATGCTGGCGCCTCGTTCCTTAGCCATTTCTGCCATGCGTAACGTTGAGTTTTCATAGCGACGGATATCAAACAGGACGAGTACATCACCGCGTTTCATGTCCAGCAGGAAGTGCGGCCAGGCATTGGAAATGGATTGCACATTGGTGACGTTTGGCCGGATGACCTGCATGTGCAGGAAAAGATAATCAGCAACCATGCGCGTAATGCGACCGCCTGCAATAAATAGATGACGGTTCGTATCTGCCAGCAGATCGCAAGTGGCATCGAATGATGTGTGATCCATATTGGCCAGCGACTGACTGATATTGTCCAGTGCAGCTTTACTGAAGCGATTGAGCAGGTGTTCAGTTGGTGCCTTGTGTGCCCAGTTATTATGTTTCGCAATGGGGTTTGTGATCCGTGCTTCAAGCTCACCTCGCAACGCTGCCTGAAACTCACCAAACCCGTGAAAACCGATTTTCTGAACCAGACGAGCAACTGTGGGAGCTGATACGCCAGCTTTGGTAGCAACCGTCGTGATGCTGCCAAGCCCGGAAATGGGATAATTTTCACGCAGTGAATTGACCAATTGACGTTCTGCTCTGGTAAGGGTTGCGAATTTATCACGCAGCATATCCAGTACAGATGATGGTTTTTCAGGCACGATTCACCTCCAGCGATGAAAAGATAAACACAAAGCACTCCAAGCAGAAGATATATTTTCAGAAACTATATTGACAATGGGCCAGCTTCTGTAAAAATCCTTTCAATTGATGAGGAGGGCAGTTTGAGCGCACAAGCCAAGACAATTCCTGCGGGCAGGTTTTCAGCGCCGTTACCGCTCATTGTGAATGCGAGTGCTCCGTCTCCTATTGTGCTTGTCTGTGAACATGCATCGAGTTTCATTCCGCCTGAACTGAACGACTTGGGCCTGGCTGCAAACCAGTTGCAAGGTCATTGGGCATGGGATCCAGGTGCGCTGGGTGTTGCTGAAACAATGAGCACAAACCTGGATGCGGTGCTTGTCGCAGCGCAGGTGTCGCGCATGGTGTATGATTGTAACAGGCCACCGCAAGCAAAAGATGCCATTGTGGTTGCTGGGGAAGATTTTCAAATACCGGGGAATTTGGGCCTGACAGGTTTGCAGCGCCAGGACAGGATTGAACTTGTCTATGAACCATTCAAGGCGGCTCTGGAAAACATCATTCAAACGCATCATTCAACACCGGTCATTGTGACGATCCATTCGTTCACCCGAGTGTATCACGGCAAGCAGCGCGAAGTTGAAATCGGCATTTTGCATGATGTCGATGATCGCCTTGCCAATGCAATGCTCAGTTGTGCTGATGAGTACACTGACCTTTTGGTGCAGCGCAATGAACCTTACGGACCGCAACATGGGGTAACCCATACATTGCGCAAACATGCTCTGCCCGGTGGTTTTCCCAATGTGATGATTGAAATCCGCAATGATCTGATCGCCACTGAAGCTGCACAAAAGGCAATGGGCGAGACACTTGCCAATTGGGTCAACTCTTGCCTAGACGCGTCCGGTATGCCGATGTCGGAAGGCAAGTCCTCATGACGGGTGCGCTGAAAAGCTATATTCGGGTCGTAGACAGGTTCAACGGGTTTATCGGCGTTATCGTGATGTTTGGTCTGTTTGTCATCATGGCGATACTGCTTTGGTCCACCGCTTCGAAGGTGCTTTTTGTCCCGTCCTTATGGACGCTCGATATGGCGCAATTTGCCATGATGGCTTATTTTGTACTGGGTGGTGCCTATTCGATACAACTCGGCTCGAATGTTCGCATGGACCTGTTCTACGACAACTGGTCCCCAAAGCGCAAAGCCTGGACTGATGCGGTCACGGTGTTTTTCCTCATCACCTATCTCGCTGTGCTGTTTGAAGGTGGAGTTGCTTCGACGGCCTACTCGCTGGGGTATTATGGTACCGAGCCCTACAGCTTTTTTGCAGGGCTTGTCTCAGGTTCAGAAGACATCGGTCGCCTTGAAATCGGGCGTACCGTGTGGCGACCATATCTGTGGCCGATCAAGGTTATTATGTGCTTCGGCATTCTATTGATGTTGTTGCAGGCGGTGTCCGAACTATTCAAGGATATTTTGCGTATTCGTGGAGAGGACATCTGATGCCTTACGAAATGATCGCGTTGTTGATGTTTTCAACCATGATGGTGCTGTTGTTTACAGGCCAGCGGGTTTTCGGTGCCATTGGTTTTGTTGCAGTTATCGCAGCACTAATGCTCTGGGGTGACAAGGGCGGTTTCGACATTGCCTTTTCGCAAGCCATCAAGGTCATGCGCTGGTATCCGCTGCTGACGGTCCCGATGTTTGTGTTTATGGGCTACATTCTGTCGGAAAGCCGCATCGCTGATGACTTGTACAAGATGTTCCATGTGTGGATGGGCGGTATTCATGGCGGCCTTGCCATCGGTACCATTGGCCTGATGGTTTTGATCTCTGCCATGAATGGGTTGTCAGTTGCTGGTATGGCAATTGGGGCGACTATCGCTTTGCCGGAATTGCTCAGGCGTGGCTATGACAAGATCATGGTGACAGGCGTCATACAGGCGGGCTCGTCATTGGGTATTCTGGTGCCACCGTCCGTGGTGCTTGTACTTTACGCCATGATTGCCCGCGCTCCGGTTGGACAGCTCTGGTTGGCGGGTATCATTCCCGGGCTGATGATGGCTGTCATGTTCATCATCTACATTGCTATCCGCTGTCGCTTGAACCCGAAGCTGGGACCGGTACTGCCACCGGAGGACCGCAACATTCCGATGGATGAAAAGCTGAGACTTCTAGCGGCAGGACTTCTTCCGCTGTTCATCTTTTTCTCCATGATGATACCGTTTGTGAAGGGGTGGACCTCTCTTGTTGAAAGCTCAGCCATTGGAGCCATCGCTGCCCTTGTGGCAGCTGCCGCCAAGCGCCGATTAAACCGGCAAGTGTTCATGACGTCGGTTCGCAACACGCTTGGTATCACGTGCATGTTCATGTGGATCATTCTGGCAGCGCTCGCTTTTGGAGCAGTGTTTGATGGGCTTGGCGCAGTAAAAGCCATCGAGGCACTTTTCACTGAAAAACTCGGACTTGAACCGTGGATGATCCTTATCCTGATGCAGCTGTCATTTATCCTGATGGGAACATTTCTGGATGACACTGCAATGCTTGTCATCGTGGCACCCTTGTACGTACCGTTGGTGGGTGCCCTAGGCTACGATCTAGTATGGTATGGCGTGCTGTACACGATCACCACCCAGATCGCCTACATGACGCCACCGTTCGGCTACAACCTGTTCTTGATGCGGGCCATGGCGCCACCTGAAATAGGTATTCGCGATATCTATCGTTCTATCGTACCTTTTGTTGGCGTGATGACTTTGGCCCTAATTCTCGTGATGGTGTTTCCGGAAATTGCCCTGTGGCTGCCAAACCAGGTTTATGGAAAGTAGCTGCAGAAAACCCTGTGAAGTAGAAGTGAAGTGAAAGTAAAAAACCAACTGGAGGTGTAAGACTATGACAACATCAAGACGCAAATTCCTGGCCGGTGCCAGTGTAACCGGTGCTGCTGCCCTGGCGGCTCCGGCGGTTCATGCGCAGTCAAAAATCAAGTGGCGCATGCAAACCTATGCAGGCCCTGCACTTGCTGAACATGTAATCAAGCCGGCAATTGACAGCTTCAACAAGGTTGCTCGTGACGAGATGGAGATCGAGCTGTTCTTTGCTGACCAGATTGTACCCACCGGCGAGTTGTTCCAGGCCATGCAGCGCGGCACCATCGATGCAGTGCAATCGGATGATGACTCAATGGCATCACCAACCGAAGTCACCGTGTTCGGAGGGTACTTCCCGTTCGCATCGCGGTATTCACTGGACGTGCCCGTACTGTTCAACCAGTACGGTCTCAACGAAATATGGGATGCCGAATATTCCAAAGTTGGCGTCAAACATCTCTCAGCAGGTGCGTGGGACCCATGCCACTTTGCCACCAAGGAGCCGATCAATTCGCTCGCGGACCTCAAGGGTAAAAAGGTCTTCACCTTCCCGACCGCAGGCCGCTTCCTGACGCAGTTTGGTGTGGTACCGGTAACCTTGCCATGGGAAGATATTGAGGTTGCCGTGCAGACCGGTGAGCTTGACGGTATTGCCTGGTCAGGCATTACAGAAGACTACACAGTTGGTTGGGCAGACGTGACCGACTACTTCCTGACCAACAATATATCTGGTGCATGGGCTGGTTCATTCTTCGCCAATATGGATCGGTATAACGAGTTGCCCGATCACTTGAAAGAGTTGCTCAAACTGACCATGGATCAAAGCCACTATTATCGCCAGTGGTGGTATTGGGGTGGTGAGGCTTCCTTGCGGGTCAACGGCACCAAGATGAAGCTGACGACCATTCCTGACGCTGAATGGCAGCAGGTTGAAGACGCTGCTGTCAAGTTCTGGGACGAGATTGCAGCGGAATCAGAAACGAAGAAGAAGGTTGTCGATATCTTCAAGAAGTATAACGCTGACATGACAAAGGCTGGTCGTCCATATCGTTACGGTTGATACCGGATTGAACAAGACTCTGCCCCGGTCCAAGGAAGTGACCGGGGTAGCAATCGTTTGTGAATTAGGAGAATTGAAATGCCTGGATTATTGACGCTGGCAGAACTGAAAAGGGAAGTTGAGTCAGGTGCAATTGACACCGTCATCATGGCTCAAACCGATATGCAGGGCCGTCTGATGGGCAAGCGATTTCATGCCCAGCATTTTCTTGATTCAGGTGTGAATGAAACCCATTCCTGCAATTATCTGCTGACCGTCGACATGGAAATGGAACCAGTGCCGGGGTACAAGTCAGCCAGTTGGGAACAGGGTTATGGCGACTACATGATGAAGCCGGACCTGTCGACATTGCGGCGTATCCCCTGGCTTGAAGGCACGGCGCTTGTGTTATGTGACATGATGGATCACCACGGCCATGCGGACATTCCCATGTCGCCACGCGCAGTCCTGAAGAAGCAGCTTGCCCGACTGGAGAAAATGGGTTTCTCCGCCATGATGGCCACCGAGCTTGAGTTTTACCTGTTTGAGGAAAGCTTTGAACAGGCTCAGGCGCAAGGTC
>JBAUGO010000130.1:0-1881 GCA_049679775.1 Anderseniella sp. | reverse complement strand
CAATTGAACCACATGGACCAGTGCGGTTTGCCCAGATTGTTGAAGGCCGCCATGGCAACAAATTGCGCCCCCGCAAAGGCCCAGCTGATGGCAATGAACTGATAGTAAAACACAATCAGTTCGGCTGCTTCTGGTGTGGCGTTGAACCAGCCCGGAATATGGTTTGAAACCAGATAGAGGGCGGCAGATACAGTAATTGTGTAAGCTGCTGAAAATAACATGGCATCGCTCAGGGTCTGTTTGACACGGTCCAGTCTGCCAGCGCCAAAATTCTGACCCACGATGGGGCCTACTGCTCCTGATAATGAAAAAATGATGCCAAAGGCAACCACGATGAAGCGGTTGATGATGGCGACAGCTGCAACTGCATCATTGCCATAGGTTGATGAGACACGGGTCAGATAGGCAATTGCAAAAGGAGTGGCGAGCTGTGTGGCAATGGCGGGCAGGGCAATCTGCATGATGGGGCTGATGTTTTGTTTGATGATGGCAAGCCGGGGTCTGACAACAAATCCGTGATGACGATGTAGCGAATAAAGCCCGATGCCGAACGAGGCGAGATTGGCACAAACGGTTGCCATCGCAGCACCCTTGATGCCCATACCGAGGCCGAATATGAAAACTGGATCGAGAATGGCGTTGGCGATTGCAGTCACCAAGGTGACATACATGGATCGGCGCGCATCCCCGATGGCGCGAAGTACGAAACTCAAGGTTATGGCACCTGCCAATAATGCAAAGCCAGGTGCAATTGTCAGCATATAATCTCGCGCCAGTTCCAGCGGTTCGCCAGTCGCGCCAAGCAATGACAATAAGGGTCGTGCAAACAGACATATTAGAATGGCAACAAACAAGCCCGTTATTATACTCAGGGCAAGTGCGGCTGCTGCTGTTTCGCGGGCGTCATCTTCCTCGCCTCGCCCCATTTTACGTGCCACCAAAGCTGCGGCAGCAATGGCCATTCCCAGTCCGACAGACAGGTTTGAGAAAACGATCGTGCCGGCAAAACCAATGGCTGCGGTTATGGAAATATTGTCCAGCAGCGTCAGAAACCACAGGTCGGCAAGGTCTACCAGAAACATCGACATCAAGCCAATGGCGCTGGTCAACGTCATGATGATGACGTGGCGCATGGTGGCTCCGGTCACAAAAACAGCACCAATTCGTGGTGCCTTTGTGCCGTCAGGCGAGCTCATGCCTTGGTAGACCTGATGCCCATCTTTGCCAGGTCCTGTTTCAAGGTATTTATATCTGAAAACAAGAGAGGTCGCATGCCTGCCTTTTTGGCACCGTCACAGTGGCGTTGCTTGTCATCAATGAACAGGCATTCTGCTGGCTCGACCTCAAGCTTTGTAGCAACATCCTTGTAAAGACGTGGATTGGGCTTTTTGGTTTTAAAGTCGCAAGAGAAGAAAGCTTTTTCGCCAAAAAAATCAGAAGTTTCAGGGGCAAGTTGCGAAAAGCAGGCGCGCATCAAAGGGCCGTTATTGGTGAGCATGGCCATTTTGAATGAGGCACCCAAACCTTGCAAAAGCGCATGCATGTCAGGCCGGTGCTGCATGGCAGCCAGACGCGCTTGCACCCACTGGTCACGACTGAGCTGCATATTGAGAAGCGTGTTGAATTCACGCAAATATTGCGAGTCTGAGCCGATCTCCCCGGCGTCAGCTTTGTCTTCAAATCCAGATTTCCAGATCCGCTTGACTACTTCATCCTCTGACAGGCCGGTTAATTGGGCAAGTATTTCAAGCCGGGCAGGTAAATGATAATCCGACAGCACGCCATCGAAGTCGCAAATGATTGTAGTAATGTCTTGTGACATTTAAGCCGCCGTTCCGCCAACTGTTATTCGATCAAGCCTCAGTGTTGGCTGTCCAACAC
>JBAUGO010000129.1:0-3231 GCA_049679775.1 Anderseniella sp. | reverse complement strand
CTCCTGAACAGAAGTTCCAGATCTGGTTTGAAATCGAGGCCCATGCCGCTGACGCGCAGGCTGAGCTTGGAGTGATACCGAAACAGGCTGCAAAGACCGTATGGGACAAGGCGCGCAATGTGAAGTTTGATGTAGAGCGCATTGATGCGATCGAAGCAGAAGTCAAACATGACGTTATCGCGTTCCTGACGCACCTGTCCGAAATCGTTGGTCCCGAAGCACGCTTTGTACACCAGGGCATGACCTCATCGGATGTGCTCGATACCTGTTTCAATGTCCAGCTCGTGCGTGCGGCTGACCTGCTGCTGGAAGACCTTGACCTGTTGCTGGCTGCCTTGAAAAAACGTGCGTTTGAACACAAGCATAGCCTCACCATCGGCCGCAGCCACGGCATTCACGCAGAGCCAACAACCTTCGGCCTCAAGCTTGCACAAGCCTATGCCGAGTTTGATCGCTGCAAGGAACGCTTGAAGTTCGCTCGCAAGGAAGTGGCCACATGCGCCATATCAGGCGCGGTCGGTACCTTTGCCAACATCGACCCTTCAGTCGAAGCCCATGTGGCCAAGGCTATGGGCCTTGAGGTTGAGCCTGTCTCAACGCAGGTAATCCCTCGCGATCGACATGCGATGTATTTTTCCGTGCTGGGCGTGATTGCCTCATCCATCGAACGCCTGGCAACTGAAGTGCGCCACCTACAGCGCACGGAGGTTCTCGAAGTTGAAGAGTTCTTCTCTCAAGGCCAGAAAGGCTCTTCCGCCATGCCGCACAAGCGCAACCCGGTACTGACGGAAAACCTCACCGGCCTTGCCCGTCTTGTGCGCTCGGCCGCACTGCCTGCCATGGAGAATGTAGCCCTATGGCATGAGCGCGATATCTCACATTCATCCGTTGAGCGTGGCATAGGCCCCGATGCAACCGTACACCTGGACTTTGCCTTGCGCCGTCTTGCAGGAGTGATCGACAAGCTGCTGATCTACCCTGAAAACATGCAGAAAAACCTGGATAAGCTGGGCGGGCTAGTTCATTCGCAACGCATTCTTCTTGCCTTGACGCAAAAAGGGGTCAGCCGTGAAGACAGCTACCGCCTGGTCCAGCGCAATGCCATGCCGGTTTGGCGTGGTGAAGGTAATTTCCTGGACCTGCTCAAGGCCGATGCTGATGTAAAAAAGGCTCTGTCAGACGCAGACCTCGAAGCATTGTTTGACATGGGCTATCATACCAAACATGTAGACACCATTTTTGCCCGGGTCTTTGGTGCTTAGTAACCAGAGGCCTTGGCTCCGCCCCACGTACCAAGTGTCAGGCTGTTGGAGCCTTGCAAAGACCCGGTGCGCTGTTCCAGTGTGTCAGCATCATCAATGAGCACAGGCATCAAACCAGCAAGTGCCTCGCGCGTATCATCGTCCTTGAGAGCTCGCTTGAGGCCAGCGAGATCCACTGCGACCGCATCACCTGCCTCTATCCAGGCATAAATCTTGCCCGTGTCCTGATCGGCCAGCCGCACTGCCTTTAGCTTTCGAAAACAATCCCTCAGAAAAGCAGTATTGTTTTGCACAACGAGGTCTGACTTGTCCGCGAACACATCGTTGCGTGAAACAGCGTCCACATTCACCCGCTTGTATCGCTCGACATTCAGCATCTGGCCGATATCCAGGATAGTCAGTTCACCATTCACGCCAGAAGCAACAGTGCGCGGGTGCTCACCCTTTTTGACCGAATTATCCAGAAACTCATAATGCACCTGCTTTTCTTCATTCAGCGCCCATGTGAAAAACAGGTTCGGCATCCCCGAAAAGGCTTCGATATTATGAAACAGAAGATCATCAACCGCCTTATAGCGGCCAACCTGCTCACCTCTCGACCAGGCACGTTCAACGGTATCTGCCGGTGGCGTGATCATGAAGAACATGTAGACCACGCTGCCAAAGCGTGTGAGCAACCTCCCGCCTGCCTTTAGGTTTGCAGGCGATGAAAAACTGTCAAACCGGAACCTGTCTATCAGCAGATGCGGCATGTCCCCCTTTGAAGCCTTGGCAGCCATATAGTCATCCAGCTTCAGATCGACGATCTCGACCTCATGACCAGATAGCGAACCAGCATACCGGGATGCTTCACCCAATGAGGCGTAATCCAGCAGGTATTTTCGAAAAATATCCGGGCTGATAAGGGCAAAGTCCGACCAATCCAGCCCCAGATTCTCCACCAGTTTCCGTTGCAATGGCCGCAATGTACTCTTTCCCGCAGCAGAAGCACCCTTCACATTGAGAATGACGGGGGCAGCTTGCGCCGGCAGCACCTTGAAGCCCTCCTTTTGTGCTGCCTGCAGCACAATGGGGCCAACCATTTCACCTATCAGCTTACTGCCATAGGTGTTGGCAAAATCAATCATGGCAATACGAACAATCAGCTCGCTATCGGTAAAAAGTCGTCCCCGCTTGCCGATAATTGCCTGCGCCGTGACCACCAGTGCACCAAAGGCGGCTCCTTCCAGATTATCTGAGCCTGCCGCAAGCACCTGCCATCTTGAAAGCGTTTCACCTATGCTTTCGCTCTGCCTTTCCGGTTGTGGGTCAACTCGCCCCATCAAGCGCGATAACCAGCCTGCCTTCGGTTCTTCTTTGGATGCAGGCTCAGTGCGCATGACACTGTCAACTTCGCGCTTCAATAAGGCAGCAGCCTGATTGCACGCATCTGAATACCCCTGAATGATACTGGCGCGCTCAGCTGAAACATATTTCGACAGGATAATGCCTGCCATACGGCGGAAATTGATGCCAAGATCTTCGTACACCTTGCCGTCCGGAACCGATAAATCTGCCATCACCCGGATCAACACTTCATGAACGATAAGTCGCTCGGGCCTGAAGGCAACCAGTTCATGAGGTGCAAGGCCAGTTAAATCCGCCAGCTCACGGACGTCGCGCAATGTACTCGACACATTTTCAGGTCGGTAAACCGTGGCCAGCGGCAAGTAGCGCTCCGGTATCGCCGAGTTGATACCAGGGTTCCACGGTCCAGGTTGTGATGATGATGTATTGCTCATCCCTTGAACCTAGGCCTGAAGCAAAAACCCCGCAACTGCCATTGGCAATTACGGGGGGGGTATTTCGAGTTTTTGAAGCTTTCTCGCTTCGCTCGTTAGTATCCAATCCTGATCACAGTATTCTTGCGACCATACCGGTTGACCAGATCATGGAACTTGCGGGCGTTTGACGTATGCAGGCGAATGCA
>JBAUGO010000128.1:0-1536 GCA_049679775.1 Anderseniella sp. | reverse complement strand
GCAAATACGCAAAATATGAGAACGACCACCAAACTTCTGAACTGGAACTGTCTGCCATGCACCCAGACTCTCATAGCCTGCTATCAGCCCCATAACGGCCAGAAATGACATCTGAAAACTGGGGGTGAGCACAGCATGTGGCGCAATTACCAGCACGATGATGGCAGCAATTGCCAGATTGCGCATGGATAATGCTGACCTGCCAAGCAAGACCGCAAGAAACATCACCGACAACATGATGAAGGCACGCTGTGTCGCTATCGCCTGTCCTGAAATCAACAAATAAAATCCCGCAGCAAACAGTGCAGAAACGGCTGCTACCTTCTTGATCGGCCAGTGCAGAGCGATTGCTGGCCACAAGGCAAGCAAGGCGCGCACCACCCAGAAGACACCCCCCGCCACCAGGCTCATGTGCAAACCGGATATGGCCAGAATATGTGCAAGGCCGGATACTTGCAGTGCATCGCGCGTTTCCTTGTCCAGTCCAGCGCGCTCTCCTGTGATGAGCGCAACGGCAAACCCTGCCTCACGCTCTGGCAGACTGGCTCGAATTCGCGCTGATATGCCGGCACGCAAGCCAGCAACCTCGTCACTTAGTCGGTCCAGTCGAGGTTTTGCAGTACTGGGCATGATCGGACCGTCAATGCGTCCGCCTGCGCCAATACCATTAAACCAGTTGACCTGCCCATAGTCCCAGCTACCCGGAGCCACCGGTGTCAATGGTGGGTAAAGCCATGCCTGGAAAGTAACATAATCACCGCTCCTGACCTGCCCCAGATCTTTGGCGAACACACTCAATCGCGCTTTTTCCGGCCAGTATTGCGGCTTCACATCAGGTAGATCATCAATGCGCACAGCAACAATGCGACGGTTGCCAAACGCAGGGCCAAGCTCGTCCATATAGCCGAGCACAGTCACTTTGCCGGTCGAAGCAGGCAAAACCTTCGTCGCTTTCAAGCCTGTGTTGAGCTGGCCCAGAGTTATCCCTGCCAGCACAAAGCCCACTATCAAGGCAAACGGATGAAGCTTGCCGACACGCACGCCCGCGAATAGTCCCAGGGCAATCACAGCAAAAATGACGCCTACCAGCACAGGCGGCTCTACAGGCAAGGTAAAGTAAACCATCAAACCGCAAACAAGCGCCACAGGCAGCCATAAAACGGTTCTGCCTTGCTGAGCAGCCACTTCCTCCCAAAACCAGCGTACGCGCGGCTGTGAAGCATTTGGCTCAAGGCTCGCAGGCATGATTATTGCGCCCGCATCTTTTGCAGGCTTTGCACTCCCAGTACTCGCCGTATACCAGTCCATATCAGGCCTTACATAGGATTTTAGCCTATGCTAAGACCTTTACAGTCAGAAATGGAATAGAAGATGCAGTAACTTGCCCTGTCTAAAGCCGTTACCTGATGTAATTTGAGCCTCGAATGCCCTTACCGGCCGTAATTGAAACCATAACCCTCAAATATTCACTCTTGAAAGTTGGAAACCGGCCATGCCAGCGCCTGTCATCACCAGATTTGCCCCATCCCCCACCGG
>JBAUGO010000127.1:0-5513 GCA_049679775.1 Anderseniella sp. | reverse complement strand
TTTCAGTACTGACCGGCGCTGCCGAAACAGGCGCAGCGGACCATGACTGGACTGCGTTGGCAAGACCAGGAACAGCGTTCTCGATCTATATGGGGGTACGTCAGGCAGCTCATATCCAGCAACAGCTTCTCAAGGCCGACATTGACCCTCAAACACCTGTCATCATAGTCGAAAAGGGCACCAGGCCAGACCAGAAGGTCGCAGTGGGTACAATCTCCAATCTGATCAAGACACTGAACCTGAACGCCATCAAGGGACCAGCAATCATTTATGTCGGGCTTAACCCGAACCGCTCGGACGTACTTGCAAACTGCAAACACGAAACAGCGCTTGATGATCAAAGGTTGGCATCATGAATGATAAACAAGACGACTGCAGCGAGTATGTAGTTACCGCAAATCTGGTCAGCTCCGGTGATACCGTATTTCGAGCGCCTGGATCAAAATGGGTCCGATCAATTGATGAGGCTGAAGTGCTGATGTGTCAGGACACCGGTTTCGTCGCTGTTGGGTATGCTGAAGAAGATGTGCGCACCAACAAGGTAATGGGGCTTTATCTGATCGAGGTCTCTCGCGAGACCGGATATGTGCGCCCTATTCATATTAGAGAGCGGATTCGTGCCCTGGGACCGACAGTACGTCCTGATCTGGCGTTAAAGGCGGAAGGGTTTTCTGTATCTGAGGTAGTGGACCTATGAACGTGCAAACAAATATAGTCCCAAATATGTATCGCTATGACGAGTTTGACCAAAATTTCGTCTCGGCGAGGGTTGCGCAGTTTCGTGATCAGGTGAGCCGCCGTTTGTCAGGTCAGATCACCGAGGATGAGTTTAAACCCATGCGGTTGATGAATGGCCTGTACCATCAATTGCACGCCTACATGCTTCGCGTTGCAGTGCCCTATGGCACCGTGTCTTCACGCCAGCTTCACATGTTGGCAGATATTGCAGACAAATATGACCGCGGTTACGGCCACTGGACCACGCGCCAGAACATTCAGTTCAACTGGGTAAAACTGGAGGATAGCGCTGACATTCTTGCTGATCTTGCAGGTGTCGAAATGCATGCAATCCAGACTTCAGGCAATTGTATACGTAACACAACAACAGACGCCTACGCTGGCGCTGCTGGAGATGAGCTCGTCGATCCGCGTCCCGTTTGCGAACTGATCCGGCAATGGTCAAGCCTGCATCCTGAATTCACCTATTTGCCGCGCAAGTTCAAGATTGCCGTGACTGGCTCACCA
Source organism: Anderseniella sp. (assembly GCA_049679775.1). GTDB lineage: Bacteria > Pseudomonadota > Alphaproteobacteria > Rhizobiales > Aestuariivirgaceae > Anderseniella. The sequence goes on along the minus strand of JBAUGO010000127.1, from coordinate 4,268 downwards.
AATGACCGGGCTGCAGTACGCGTTCACGATATCGGGTTACGCATGCATCTGAACGCAGAGGGCTTACGGGGTTGGGAGGTGTTGGTTGGAGGAGGTCAAGGACGCACACCCATGATAGCGGTAACCGTTCGCGACTGGTTGCCGGAAGCGGATCTGTTGCCTTATCTGAGTGCAATCATGCGGGTCTACAACCTGACTGGCAGACGCGACAACAAGTACAAGGCGCGCATCAAGATACTGGTGCATGAAATGGGTGCAGAGGCATTTTCAGCTGCGGTGGAAAAAGAGTTCGCAGCAGCACCAAAGGAAACTGTTGAAGTTGACGCCCACGAACTGGAGCGCATTTCCGCATATTTTTGCGCCCCTGATTGGGAGGTACTTGATGCTGTTTCACCTGATGTTGAAGAACGTAAACTGTCCGACCGGGCTTTCCGGCAATGGGTTAGTGCCAATACCGCTGTCCACAAACAACCGGGTTACGTCATTGTAAACGCATCCTTCAAGCCTACAGGTGGAATTCCAGGTGATGCGACTAGCGCGCAGATGAGGGCTGTTGCCAATCTTGCGCAAACCTACTCATTCAGTGAAATCCGCGTCACACATGCCCAGAACCTGACCTTGCCTCATGTCACGAACAAGGATCTGATCAAGGTATATGAGGCGTTGCAGGCCCATGGCTTGGCCGAGGCAAATATTGGGTTGATTGGTGATATTATTGCCTGTCCAGGACTGGATTATTGTTCGCTGGCAACAGCGCGCTCGATCCCTGTCGCCCAACAAATATCAGCCCGCTTTGCTGACATCACCCGCCAGCATGATGTCGGCCCTTTGAAGCTGAACATTTCAGGCTGCATCAATGCATGTGGACACCATCATGTCGGACACATTGGCATTCTTGGCGTCGACAAGAAAGGTAAGGAATTTTACCAGATCACCCTTGGTGGAAATTCTGCTGAAGGTGCCTCGATTGGTAAAATTCTTGGCCCGGGTTTTGGCGCCGATGAGATTGCCGATGCTGTCGAAACAGTTGTTGAAACCTATCTCAATGTTCGCGAGCAGGGGGAAGAGTTTTTACACACCTATCGCCGTCTTGGCGCGACCCCTTTCAAGGAGGCACTTTATGATGGCAATAATTGAAAACAAAAATTTTGTCGATGATGCGTGGACCAGCCTGGAACCTGACGAAACTGCGCTTGAGCGCTCCATGATCATCATTCCGTTTGAGCGTCTTGAAGAGGTAATGGCGCAATGGCCACATGGGCAGCGTGCTCTGGGCATCGACCTGCCCAACGACATCAGTATTCGGGAGATTGCTCCTTATTTGTCGCGTTTTGATATTGTTACGCTGAATATTCCTGGCTTTGGCGATGGACGGGCGTTTTCACAAGCGAAGTCATTACGCAGTTCATACGGGTTTGGCGGCACGATAAGGGTCAAGGGTAACTTCTTGCCTGACCAGTATGGTTTCCTGCTGCAATGTGGGGTGGACAGCTTTGTTGTGTCGGACCGATTTTCACTCGAAGAATGGCTCCGCCAGGCTGACCTCGTACCTTCCACCTACCAGCGCAACTATGCTGCAGGCAATGACCTGGAAGTACGACTGTTTATTGAAGCACAAACCTGGGCTGAACAACCGCATTTTGGCTAGTTGGTTCTGAAGGTTTCGGGTGTCATGAGTGGTATCAGGAATTGACGCTCAAACGCCACATGTCGCCTTATCGACGTGAAAAACCCACGTAGCATATAGCCTGCGGTTTCAGGGCTGGATGCATACCCTTTCATGCCACAATCCAGAAGCAAATGTGAAATCTCTTCCGCAAAGGCATCATCTTCAAGATGTTCAAAGCAAAGTCGTTCAATGCTTTCATCCAAATGCGGGTTCGATCTGTTGAGCGACAAGATGAAAGGGAAAAATCTGGTTTCTTCTTCCTGCTGTGCCATTCGGATTGTGGGCACTATACATCTTGCCAAAGTCAGACAGTTTTGAACATTCATGCGATTTGGCAATGAGTCAGCAAGGTTTTCCAGAGCATCGCATAGGTGCAGCTTCGATTGATGGTTAGCGCGAAATGAATTGATGCAGTCCTGCACAGTTTGTTTGCTGAACCTATCGTTATCAAACACCGGTATCTGCATCATATCATCATCTACATCATTGATTGCTGAACCGCGTGTCAGCCCCTGCACTTAGACAGCCCTCATTCTGGCCAGTTTGACGCAGGCGTGCTTTGACATGGATCAATGATGTGGTCACGGATTGCCTTCATTTGTTGCCCCAGGTGCACGTGCGCCACTTTTAACAATTCGCAAATGTCTGGGGGCTCCTGACATGAAATACGGATATGAACTGGCGGCCATGATAGCTGCAACGTTTGTTGCGCTCATGGGGGCAGCATTTTCAACAGACCCATTGTTTCAGGCACATGCCTGGATCTTGTTTTTCATTCTAGCTGGTAGTTCGATTGTGCTGATGCGCAAGGTTGAGTTTGTGCCGGCAGGTCAGTCTGTGCCCACACCAGACACTTCAGGCTATATGGATGACGTTGTGCGCTATGGTGTTATCGCGACAGTCTTCTGGGGGATCGTGGGCTTCCTGGTTGGAGTCATCATTGCGGCGCAGCTTGCCTGGCCAGTTTTCAATCTTGAGCCTTATCTCAATTTCGGGCGCTTGCGACCCGTTCATACATCAGCAGTGATTTTCGCTTTTGGAGGCAATGCACTGCTGTGCACAAGTCTTTATGTAGTTCAGCGCACCTGCCGCGCCCGTCTTTGGGGTGGCAACCTGGCGTGGTTCGTATTTTGGGGCTATCAGCTTTTCATTGTGATGGCGGCAACAGGCTATGTTCTCGGCATTACCCAGTCTCGAGAGTATGCCGAGCCTGAATGGTATGTCGATATCTGGTTGACGCTCGTATGGGTGGCTTATCTTGCAGTATTCGTCGGCACAATTGTAAAGCGCAAGGAACCTCACATTTATGTAGCAAACTGGTTCTACCTTGCTTTCATCATTACAGTGGCCATGTTGCATGTGGTCAACAATCTGGCTATTCCGTCTTCATTGCTGGGCGTAAAAAGCTACTCCGCATTTGCGGGCGTGCAAGATGCTCTGACCCAGTGGTGGTATGGCCATAATGCGGTTGGCTTCTTCCTAACAGCAGGCTTCCTTGGCATGATGTATTATTTCGTGCCCAAACAGGCCGAGCGTCCGGTTTATTCCTATCGTCTGTCGATAATTCACTTCTGGTCCCTGATCTTTCTGTACATCTGGGCGGGTCCCCACCACCTTCATTATACCGCACTGCCTGACTGGGCGCAGACGCTTGGCATGGTGTTTTCCATCATGTTGTGGATGCCTTCCTGGGGCGGTATGATCAATGGTCTGATGACGCTCTCGGGTGCTTGGGACAAGCTGCGTACGGACCCGATCCTGCGTATGATGGTGCTGGCACTGGCGTTTTACGGCATGTCGACCTTTGAAGGTCCCATGATGTCCATCAAGGCAGTCAACTCGTTGTCACACTATACCGACTGGACCATTGGTCATGTGCACTCTGGCGCGCTTGGCTGGGTCGGCATGATCTCGTTTGGGGCAATCTATTATCTCGTACCCAAACTGTGGCATCGCGAACGTCTCTATTCACTAAGACTGGTGAACTGGCATCTCTGGCTGGCGACAATCGGCATTGTCATCTACGCCGCCGTCTTGTGGGTTGCCGGCATCACGCAAGGTCTCATGTGGCGCGAATATGATGAGCAGGGCTTTCTGGCCAGATCCTTCATCGAGAGCGTAACCGCCATCCATCCCGAGTACGTCATGCGCACCATCGGTGGTGGCCTCTACCTCATCGGGGGCCTGGTCATGGCCTACAACGTTTACAGAACAATCCGTGGGGACGTGCGCAAGGAGGTTCCCATGGGTGCCGCTGGTGTCGCTGCGGTTCCAGCTGAATAAGGGGCAGAAAACATGTCTATACTCAATAAGCACGGCAAGCTGGAGCGCAACGTCTCATTGCTCATGGTGTTCTCTCTGATAGCGGTCATGATTGGTGGTATCGTTGAAATCGCCCCATTGTTTTACGTCAAGAACACTATCGAGAAAGTTGAAGGTGTCCGACCATATTCACCACTGGAATTGGCGGGGCGCGATATCTATGTACGTGAAGGCTGCTATCTGTGCCACAGCCAGATGATCCGGCCTTTCCGGGATGAAGTGGAGCGTTATGGCCACTATTCACTGGCAGCTGAGTCCATGTACGATCGGCCGTTTC
>JBAUGO010000126.1:0-7069 GCA_049679775.1 Anderseniella sp. | reverse complement strand
AGTATGAGAAAAACATGGCCAGTCTGAGCTCGGTTTCGGGTGAGGACAAGTCTGCACATTCCCAAACAAGGACGATTGCAACCATATTTGTCTTGGTGCTGGCAGTGGCTGCGCTATTCCTGTTCCCACAAGCTCGCTTTGATGGTGACCCGATAAACCTGAAGGATCCAGAAGCCCCCACGGTTCAGGCTTTTCTGGAGATCCTGAAAGATCAACCAGGTGAAGTCTATTCAGGTCAGGTGCTTGTTGAGCCTGGTCAGGCGGCGCTGGACATGATCGCGAAACTTAAGACGTTGCCCGCAGTCAAGAAGATTCACTATATCGAAGATTTCCTTCCAAAAGATCAGGACATTAAGCTTGGTGACTTGAATTCACTCAATGAATTTGTTCCGCGTGTTGTCAAGTCTGGTACCGATATTGGGGAGGTTGTGCGTGAGCGGATGCTGGGAAGCATTGCCACCAACATGAAGGCGATGTCAGACGTCTCTGATGCGCCAGAAGCGCTCAAGACCTCGGCCATTCGTCTGCAAAAAGCCATTACAGAGTTTGAAGCCCAAAGTGCTGGCAAACCTGAAAATGCGAAAGCTCTTGAAGAAGATTTATTTGTCAAACTGCCTGACATGTTGGCGGAGATCAACAAACTAGCATCTATAAATGCGGTCAGTGTGGATAGCCTCCAAAAAAACCTCCGGGAGCGTTTTGTAGCCCCTGACGGGCGTTGGCGGCTTGAGGTTGTTCCTGCCAAGGACATGCGAAACTCAGAAAATCTTAAAGACTTTGTAAATCAGCTTCAATCTGTTGATCCGACTGCATCGGGATCACCAATGGATATTGCTGGTTCTTCCGAAGCCGTGGCTAAGTCAATGATTTATGCCACGCTAGCTGCCTTGTTCATGGTGGCGATATTGTCCTGGCTGGCTCTACGCAGAATGCTGGACGTTGCGCTTGTTCTGTCGCCACTGGTTTTGGCAGCTTGCCTCATGGTTGGTTACACCGTTGCTTTTGATTCCCCGTTCAATTTTGCAAACGTGATCGTCCTGCCACTCTTGCTGGGCCTCGGAGTTGATTCATCCATTCACTATGTGATGCGAGCACGCGAAGAAACTGTTGCGACTGACGTGACTGGTACGTCCACGCCGCGGGCCGTCCTGATTTCAGCTTTGACAACTGTCGGGTCATTCGGGACCTTATGGCTGTCAGGCCATCGTGGCATGTCCAGTATGGGCGAGTTGCTCACCATTGCCATATTGGTCACATTGATTTGTACGCTTGTCGTATTGCCACAATTGATGCATTGGGTATCATCCAGGGCAAGATCATGACCCAGTGGCTAAACCGCACACCTGGTGTGGCAAGGCTTGACGCCTTGGTCATGGCAGACTTAAACAACGTCTCGAATTTTAGCTTACAAGTAACGCAAAGGTAACAGGCCAGTGTCGGTTCCATTTATGCAACAAGTGCGCGTTGGCGCGTATGTGATGAAACAAAAGCTCAAGGGCAACAAGCATTACCCGCTAGTGCTCATGCTTGAGCCTCTGTTTAAATGCAACCTTGCCTGTGCAGGATGCGGCAAGATCGACTACCCAAAGCCGATCCTGGACAAGCGCCTGTCCGTCAAGGAATGCCTTGACGCTGCCGATGAATGCGGCGCACCGATCGTGGCAATTCCTGGTGGTGAACCACTGATCCACAAGGAAATTGGTGAAATTGTTGAAGGACTTGTTGCTCGCAAGAAGTATGTTTCATTGTGCACCAATGCCCTGTTACTGGAAAAGAAACTGCACCTGTTCAAACCGTCTCCTTTCCTGTTTTTCTCAGTCCACCTTGATGGCCTGAAGGATCACCATGACAAGTCTGTCTGCCAGACAGGCGTGTTTGATCGCGCTATCTCGGCTATCAAGGCTGCGCAGAAAGCTGGTTTCCAGGTCAATGCGAATGCGACGATATTTGATGGCCATAAACCTGAAGACATTGCTGCTTTCCTGGACATGACCACGGCATTGGGTGTGAATGTTTCCATTTCGCCCGGCTTTATGTATGAGCGTGCACCTGATCAGGAAAACTTCCTGTCACGACGCAAAACAAAACAGCTGTTCCGCGATGTTTTCAAGCACGGTAAGGGCAAGAAGTGGAAGCTGTCTCATTCGTCATTGTTCCTCGATTTTCTTGCTGGCAACCAGGAGTACATGTGCACGCCTTGGGGAATGCCAACCCGTAACGTCTTTGGTTGGCAAAAGCCCTGTTACCTGTTGGGTGAAGGCTATGTGAAAACCTACAAGGAGCTGCTTGAGACAACGGAATGGGAAAAGTACGGTACGGGCCGCTATGAGAAGTGCTCAAACTGCATGGCCCATTGTGGCTATGAGCCAACAGCTGCACTGGACGCTACTGCCAACCCGCTCAAGGCGCTGTATGTCGCCATGCGTGGTATCAAGACCGAAGGTGATTTTGCACCTGAGATCGACCTGACCCAGACACGCAAGGCAGACTATGACCTGCATGAAGAGCACGTTGAGAAGGTGATGAAAGAAATTCACCAACCCAAGGTCGCAGCAGAATAAGTCTAATGTTTTTGTAGAGTTGATTTCACCCGGTATTGCTCAGGCAAGTGCCGGGTGTTTTTATGTTATGGGGGAGATTAAAGGCGCTCTTTGCAAGAGCTTGCTTCTCTCTCAGGGCTGGCAAAAGTTCGGCAAGAGTGCCTCGCACACGGCCTTGAGTTGTTTTTGCGCGCGCGATGATTTGCGGCCAAGCTTGATGAGATCAGGCAGGTCTCGGGGATTTGAAGCCAGACCACGCAACAAACCCTTCATGTCGATATTGCCATCAACTTTTACCGCATTGCGGGTTGCCGATGGCAGGATGTCTGAGACCTCATCCACCACAATGCGCACCGCAATGAACGGCAGATTGAAGCGTCTGGCCGCATGTGCAATGCCGGCACTTTCCATGTCTACCGCGCAGGACCCAGTCTGGGTACAGAGATCACGCTTGCCTTGTGCCGTTTCCACAATTTCAGGCGCCGCATACATGGTGCGTCCCGTAATAATGGGCAGGTTGATCAAGGGTTTGGCAACAGCGTTGATCCAGTCTGCATCGGCTTCAAAGCTCTCGCTATCCACAGCGATGATTGCTTTGGGTAGGATTATAGTGCCCGTTGCGATGCCTGGTTCCAGAGCACCACAAAATCCGATTGATACTAAACCTGTCAGGCCAGGGTTTTCACGCCCAAGTTGTTCAGCCGCCAGGAATCCAGCCGCGCGCCCCATGCCGGATTGTACGGTCATCAGTCTGCCATGACTGTTTGCTGCCACCGATTGAACGACAGAGTATTCTTGTGCCAGCGCGGTCACAAGGCCGATTGGGTGGTTGTTTTCTGTAGCCGTCATGGAAGGGCAAATGAGGTAAACCTGGTGGCTAAGTCAAGCCACCACTACATGCCCCATTGAACCTTGCGTGAATTGCCTCTCATCAGGTTTGCATAACGACCCAGTGCCCAGGTAGGGAAATAGGCCGAATACCCATGATATCGCAAATAGAATACGCGCGGAAAACCAACAGCGGTATACCACTGTTCATCCCACTTCGCCTCGGTTCGAGGTGCTGTGGTGATGAATTGCGCGCCACGGGCAACCGATGTGTGCTCGACCTCACCTGCCGCCATCAACCCCATCAATGCCCAGGCAGTTTGTGATGGAGTTGATGCCTTGGCCTCGCCCCGGCGTTCCTTCCAGTAGGTCGCACCGTCTTCACCCCAGCCACCATCGTCACGCTGTTGGTCAATAAGCCACTTCACTGCCTTGCGCACATATGGAGCGTTCATGTCTTCGCCTACCGCGTTCAGCGCGTTCAGAGCTGACCACGTGCCATAGATATAGTTGGTTCCCCAACGCCCAAACCAAGAGCCATCTTCTTCCTGATCGCTTCTGATAAAGTCGAGGCCGCGTTTAATACACTTATGGTTTCGGTCAAACCCAATTTGCGCCAGAAATGATAGGCACCGCGCTGTCACATCCACAGTTGGCGGATCGAGCAGGGCACCATGATCGGCAAAGGGAATTGTATTGAGAAAGTCGGCATTGTTGTCGATGTCAAATGCACCCCAGCCACCGTTCGATGACTGCATGCCTTCAACCCATACTGCTGCACGGCGGATGTTTTCCTTGTAACGATCCGGATCCACGCGGTGCAGCAACATACCTACAACCGCGGTGTCATCAACATCGGGATAATAATCGTTCTTGTACTGAAATGCCCAGCCGCCTGGTTCAAGGTCTGGTGCATTGATAGCCCAGTCCCCCTTTACATCCAGGATCTGCTCGTTGGCCAACCAGTCGCACATGTCGACAATTCGTTTGTCATCCTTGGCAACGCCTGCCTCAAGCAAGGCAAGTGCACCAAGAGAAGTATCCCAGATAGGAGATACGCATGGTTGTACATAACGAGGTTTGCCATTGCGAACTTCGCGGGCATCAGTCACGAGCTTGCGGCAAGCGCTAAGTGCGGTGATGAAATCTTCATGATCGGGGCTGTAACCCAGTGCATCATAAGCCATTACGCTGTTCGCCATGGCTGGGAATATTGCACCCAGTCCATCATCGCCGTTCAGGCGTGGCTTGATGAAGTCCAGCGCCTTCCTGATGGCTGACTTGCGGAAAGGCATGCGAGGGAATACATGTTTTTCAGCAGGATGCAGCAGCTTGTCGATCTGAAGGAAAAACTCGCCCCATCGACTGCCTGTGTGATTGTAATTCCAGACCTTGATGTCCTCAGGCGGCGTGCAGAAGATTTCGCGACACGTTGCACCGGTTGGATTGCGGGCAATCGGCTTCAGCGCAGCCAGTATGGTCAGCGGTGCAATAACCGTTCGTGACCAGTAGGCAAACTTCCATATATTGGCCGGAAACCACTTTGGCATCAGCAGCAACTCAACCGGCATTGCTGGAACACCGCGCCAGGGCACTTGTGCAAAGAGCGCCAGTGAATAGCGGCAGAACACGTTGGATTTCTCAGCACCACCATGAGCCAGGATGGCATTGCGCGCCCGGATCATGTGAGGCGCATTGGCGTCGTCTCCCAGCAGCTTTAGCGCATAATACGCCTTGACGGATGCTGAGATATTGAAGCCACCCTCGTGAAAAAGCGCCCAACCACCGTGTGTTTTGGATTGAATTGAACGCAGATATTCTGCGATTTCGGCTTCGAGTTCCGGCTCACGCATGTCCAGAAAATGGTTCAGGAATACATACTCAGCCGGTATCGTTGCATCTGCTTCCAGTTCGAACACAATGTGCCCATCTGGTTTTTGCATTTTCATAAGATGTTCGCCAGCATCGCTAGCCGCGTTTGCTGCATCATAAACAAGCGTCGGAGATATCCCTGATTTTGGGCGGAGGACGTAAACGTTGGACTGCATGTTACCTCAACAAAAACCAAACCTCGGAAGAGTCACGCCCTCTACATCCGAATTGAGTAGTCTAAAAATAGTGTTTTACCGTCTGTGTCAACTCGCAATGCCACGAGTCAGGGTTTGTGCGGCGCTTTGCCCCGATCGAATTGACCCTTCGATCGTGGATGGCAGACCGTTCTCAACCCAATCACCACAAAGCACCAAATTGTGCCATTTTGTTGTCATCTGCGGCCGTTTATTCAGTTGTTCAGGTGTGCCGAGGAAGGTTGCTCTTCTCTCTGTTAGCACTCTCGCACGCTCTGGCCTGCGGGCAGGATCCTGACCTATTTCAGGAGCGATTTCGCGCCAGACCGTGTCCAGTACATCGTCCTTTTCCATGGCCGCAACTTTTCCACCAACTGAAATGGTCACCGAAGCCACGTCATCACGAACGAAAAGCCAATGCGACATGGAATTCAGGAAGCCCAGGACGTGGTGCTTTGACAAGGGCATGCGATGACCATGATCAACACGGAAATGCACATTCACGATCGGTACAAAGACATCGGGGGCTGATACCTCATTACCAAGTACCGCACGTGCAAACCAGGCTGGTAGCGCAGATATGACAACATCGCCAGGTTTCACCTCTTCGCGACCTGATCCGGTGACAATGGCTGTTATGCGATTGCCCTCTTCCTCTATGCCTGAAACGCGGCAGTTTAACCTGATGTCACCCCCGCGGCTTTCAAGCCATTTCGTGGCAGGATCACCGAATGTAAACGACAACCCTCTGCGCGATACCATCGGGCGAGAATATTCAGCACCCTTCGCAAGAGTTTCCCTAATGACGGGCGTCAAAAGCCGTGCAGCTGCTTCGGCGGGATCTGTGTTCATCACGCCAAGTGTGAAGGGTTCCCAGAAACGTTCATAAAGACTGCCTTGACCTGCAAACAATTGTTTTACAGTGCGGTTGCCCGCGCTTAGCAGTTTCAGCCCTTGCAGATATTCACCAAGGTGCGTTCCAGGCACACGGCGATCCTTGTTCAGGATCCACCAGGGCATGGGACCCTTGTTCAACTCAATCGACCAGCGCTCGCGTGTCGCCACATCAACAAACGGAAACTCTGCACGATCTGGGCCGATCAGCTCATCTTGTGCACCAATAGTGCCAAGGAATGACAATACAGACTTGTTGCCTGACAGCATCAAGTGGTTTCCGTTGTCAATAATTGCATCAAGTGTGGGATCGTAAAACGATCTGCATCGCCCACCAACGTGCCCGGTCTGCTCATACATCACCACACGGTATTGCGCCTTGCTCAACTCAACTGCGGCTGCAAGGCCAGCCACCCCGGCGCCTATGATATGTGCTGTTGCCATCTCGATGCCCCTAGAAGAAACCATGCCGAATGGCAATCAGCAGTTTCTCTTTCGAGCCAACCAGACGCTTTGATACGTCAGGGTCGGCCAGTTTGTCATCGGGCAGAGCCATCATCCGTTCCAGGGTGCGTTGATATACGGCTTTCATAATGCGGGCAGGGCGCATTACATCCTTTCGGCACAGTAACATGGCCTGTTCGGCACTTTCATACTCTTCTGCAGCAAGTGCCGCCAGTTCCCGCCACATGGCAGGATAGCCAGGTTGCGCAGTGATTTTTTTTGGTTGGGAATAATCAA
>JBAUGO010000125.1:0-1631 GCA_049679775.1 Anderseniella sp. | reverse complement strand
ACACGCGGCTGACCGATCCTGAAATACTGGAGTTTCGTTATCCAGTGGTGCTGGAAGATTTCCACATCCGCAGGAACGCTGGCGGGCATGGTAAATGGTCAGGTGGTGGCGGCATCAAGCGCGTTGTGCGCTTCCTTGAAGACATGGACGTGTCCCTTCTGACGGGCCATCGCCGTGTACCACCGTTCGGGCTTGAAGGGGGTGAACCAGGCGAAGTGGGGCACAACTGGTGCCGCCGCAAGGATGGTACGCTGGAGGAGTTGAAGGCTTGCGATCAGACTTCTGTCTCCGCTGGCGACGCCATCATCATCCAGTCTCCGACAGGTGGTGGGTATGGCAAGGGGTGAAGGACAGAGGGCACTTAATTCCTCAAGCGCGCAGTATAGCCAGCATCTCAACCCACGGATCGACCGTGCCTGCCAAACCGGCGCTTTCTCCTAAGACCACTTCGATGACATCGAAACCAGCCACCTTGAGAAGCTCGCACAGTTGATCGACAGTATAAAACGCATAGAAACGTCCAAGTGCATCGCGCCGCTCGCCCTCGCCCGTCTTCATGCCGATATGGAAGATGCCTCCTTGCCTGAGGGCTGTCGCGATACGCAACAGATGATCAGGAAGATCAGCGCGCGGAGCATGCAGCAGACTGAAATTGGCCCAAACGCCATCATACACGTCCTGCTCGCGCAAGTCGCTGAAACGGGCTTGACGCACGATCAATCCCTTGTGCCTGCGAGCTATTTCCACCATTGCTATTGATGCGTCTGTGGCAGTGACCTTAAACCCCTGAGCGTACAGCGCCGCTGCATGAGCACCCGGCCCGCACCCCAAATCCAGCACAACCGCACCCTTTGGCAGCATACTCATAAAACGCTGCAACCCTAGCTCATCCCCAGCCGCCGAGAACGCCTTGGCATAGTCACTTGCCTTGGTATCGTAGACAGAAATTGTTGTTTCATCTTCACACATACTGGCATTACCTCGGCAATAACCCGGCCTCTTTCAAGGCTGGCATATATGTGCGGCTGACTGGTAATCGTGCACCTGTCTTCGTAACGATAGCTGACTTGCCATCAAGCCGCTCCACCGTCTGAACCGCATCCAACGCCACCCAGTGAGAACGGTGGACCTGGATACCAGCACCCCGTCCTGCCTCTGCAATGGCATCGGCCAGTCGCAAAAGTACCAACTCGCTACCCTTGGCCGTGACCACCTCGACATAATGATCCCGCATTGTCAGATATTGCAATGCACCACGTTTCTCGGGTGGCAAGCGCAACATCAATCGGTTGGCCCCCACAGGTGCAAGGATTGCACTGCTTGCCCGGGGTGAAGATTGAAAGAAAAAGTACGCCACAAGACCAACAATAATGGCAACCGGGAACGCCTCAGCCATTTGCCAAAGCACCGATTGCAGCGTGAATACTCGGTCAAGGAAAATTGTCTTCACCGCAGAAACGGCTATGCCAATAAAAGGTGTGGCCAATGCGCACCCAAGCGTCGTTTGCAGCACACCAATGGGTTTTTCGTTACCATTCCACGCACTCACCAGTGCGATACCGGCAAGCGCGATGAGCCACGTAGCAGCATGAACAGTCAGCCAGAACCCCAATCGTTCTGCAAAGCCCAGC
>JBAUGO010000124.1:0-3866 GCA_049679775.1 Anderseniella sp. | reverse complement strand
GCCAGCTTCAGGAAACCACGATAGTCTTCCAGGTTGCCGGGCCTGCGACCATGCTCAATATCAGATGTATTTGGCGCTGACCCAACCGTTCCGAATGACAGATAACCATCGCCAATCCTGATGGACTTTGCCGGATTTCTCGCATGAAACGTAAACGCGGATGGCACGCTTGCAATTGCCTTCTCGATTACCTCTGCAGGTATGCGAACCCGCTCCCCATCCACACTCGCCCCAGCGGCACTGAAATAGTCACGCGCTTCCTCGTGCATTACATCAATGCCGATCGTTTCGAGGACTTCAAGTGAGGCAAGGTGAATACTTTCCAGCTGATCATCAGATATGATCCGCGTCGGCTCAAATGTCACACGAGCCTGACCTGAGGCTTGCTGTGCAAATGTCGTCTGTCCATCATTGCCTGAAGCAGCAGCGCGGCGCGCTTCTCCGCGTTTACGCAATCGCCTGGCTGTGCCTGGACCTTCTTCGGGTAAGGTATTTGTCATCTGAATGTTTCAGCCTGTGCTTGATGATGGATCTCGGGATCATTGGCAATTTGGTCTACCAGCCAGTCTTCAAAGAGCTTGATCTTAGGCAGCAACCTGCTTGAGTTCCGGCAGGCAAAGGCCCACCAGTGCTTGTGCGGAACTTCAAGATCAAAAGGTTCGATCAGCCTGCCAGAGGCAATCTCGTCGCGGGCAAAGGGGCCAATGGTCATGGCAATGCCACGACCTGATATGGCAGCCTCCTGTCCCAGCAAATAGCTATCGAAGGCTATTGAGCCCGGCAGCCCTACCTCGTTTATACCCGCTGCCTTCAACCATATTCGCCAGTCTTCCTCGGCGTTATAAACATACAGCAGTTTGTGATTGAAAATATCTTTCGGTTTGGCTCCCGTGCCGTGTGTTGGCAGATAATCGGGCGAACAAACCGGCTTTAATATGGAGCGGAACAGATCACGGTAATGGCAATCCTGTGAGCGCTGACGCGCAAGAATTATACCAACATCTGCGTTGTCTGCGTCATAGTCCCAATGGAAGTACGATGTTGAGAGTCGAACCTTCATGTGTGGATACTTGCGCTCAAAATCATGCAACCGGGGCAACAACCACTTCATTGCCATTGTCACATAGACCTGCACTGTCAACTCGTTTTCAGACTCGCGTGGGCGAATTAACTGCGTCTGACTTTCAATTTGGTCAAACGCCTCTCGCACGACAGGAAAATAAATCATACCCGATCCTGACAACTCAGCACGTTTGCCATCACGGGTAAAAAGCATCACGCCAAGCATGTCCTCAAGAGACTTGATCTGGTGAGAGATTGCAGACCGCGTCAAACCGAGTTCATCTGCAGCACGCGAAAAGCTGCCAAGCCTCGCAGACGCTTCAAAAGCCGTTAATGCACGCAGTGGTGGCAGTTTCCGTTTGGCCAAGTAAATTCACCCTGTTTCATGCATTTACTGCAATTTCTGCTTATATTCAGTCATGTACCAGGTTTTGCAATATAAAAGTAGATCATTTTGGTGAATTAAATTCACCATCAAATGAAAACTATCTGCTTTTCTTGTCGACTGGAAACAATCACAATAAGCACACCTCATAACTTTCAGGAATTGAACACAATGTCTGTCGCTGAAGATACCTCGCGCCGCAGAGGCGGACGTGAAGCCCGTAAAGCCATGCGCGCTGCTGCAATTCCAATGGATCTGGCTGCTGTGCGACCTGGGCTTTCAGGAGGGCAATACAAGCCACTGACGCAAGCTCAACTGGAAAAGATACACCATGCCGCCCTCGACCTTTTGGAAAAGGTCGGGATGATCAATTCAATCCCGTCATGTGTTGAGTTGATGACCTCCAAGGGATGCACCATGGGAGATGACGGTCGCCTGAGGTTTCCGCGTTCGCTTATTGAAGACACGCTGACAATTTGCGCCAGGCACTTCCCGCTTTATGCTCGTGATCCGCAATTCGACCTCGAGCCATGGGGCAGCAAGGTTCATTTCGGCACCGCTGGTGCAGCCGTTCACATTGTAGAACCCGCCACGGAAACCTACCGTGAGTCATTTCTCGTCGACCTGTATGATGCGGGCCGCATTGTCGACAAGTGCGAGCACATTCACTTCTATCAACGCCCTGTCGTAGCTCGCGACATGGTGGAACCGCGCGATCTTGACATTAACACCATGTATGCCTGTCTTGCCGGTACAAACAAGCATGTCGGCACCTCCATGGTTGAAGCAGATCACGTGCGCGAGTGTCTTGAGATTTGCCACCTGATTGCAGGCAGCGAAGCCAAATGGCGCGAACGTCCGTTTGTCAGCCAATCAAACTGCTTTGTGGTACCGCCTTTGAATTGGGCAGAAGACGCCTGCAAATGCCTTGAAGTTGCCGTGCGCGGAGGCATGCCTGTGCTGCTTCTGTCTGCTGCGCAAGCTGGAGCCACGTCACCTGCAGCCCTGGCAGGTACAGTTGTTCAGGCCATTGCGGAGTGCCTTGCCGGACTTGCCTATGTCAACGCCATTCAACCGGGTGCGCCAGCAATCTTTGGTCCCTGGCCGTTTGTGTCTGACCTACGCACTGGCGCCATGTCAGGTGGATCAGGCGAGCAAGCCCTGATCTCTTCTGCGTGCGCGCAGATGGGCCAGTTCTATGACCTGCCAACCGGTTCTGCTGCGGGCATGGCCGATTCAAAGCTTCCCGACATGCAGGCAGGCGCAGAGCATGGCGTCAACGCAGCTCTCACTGCCATGTCCGGTGTAAACCTGCTGTATGAGTCAGCTGGAATGCATGCGTCACTTTTGGGTTTTTGCCTTGAAAGTCTGCTTATCGACAATGACATGCTTGGCGCTATAAATCGCAATGTGCGTGGCATTGAGGTCAATGATGATACCTTGTCGGTTGAGGTTATTACTGATGTATGTCTGAATGGCCCCGGTCATTACCTGGGTTCAGGCCAGACCCTTGATCTGATGCAAAAGGACTATGTTTATCCTGAAGTTGGCAATCGCATGAGCCCCAAGGAATGGAACGAGGCCAAGAAGCCAAACCTTGTCGAGGTTGCCGCCAAAAAGAAGGACAAGATCCTGAGCGAATACTTCCCCAATCATATTCCAAAAGACGTTGATGACATGATCCGCGCCAATCACAACATCAAGCTCGATCGGGCTTTTATGCAGCCGGGGCATCCGCGTTTTGCAAAGAGCTGAAACGATTGAAGCTGCCATAAGGGCGGAAGGTTTTGAGGTTTTTGGCTGGCTGAAACGCACGAGTGACATCGCGTTTGATGGTCAATCACTTGTTCTGATTGGCAATGCCGGGCCTGAGATGTATGAGCGGTTTTCGAGCGAACGTGATCCCGGCTCGGACCTTTTGGACGACTGGACGCAAGATGTGCTTTCTCACCTGTCAGCGAGCCTTCAAGCAAAAGTCGTGTTTCCATTTGATCAGCCTCATCCGCCATTTTTGACATGGGCACGCCTGGCCAAGGCTGGTCATCCATCACCTTTGGGTCTGAATATACACCACCGTTTTGGGCTGTGGCATGGCTATCGCGCTGCCTTCATGTTCGATGACGAAATCCCGTTTCAAACAGCCGGTGACATGGCGTCACCTTGTCAGAGCTGTGTAGCCAAGCCATGCCTTTCGACCTGCCTTGTCAACGCCTTTACTTCAGCGGGGTATGACGTGTCTGCGTGTGCTGCTCATTTGTCGTCGCCTGAAGGTAAACCCTGCCGGGAACGCGGTTGTCTGGCGCGCCTTGCATGCCCGGTGGCACCCGATTACCATTACTCGGCTGAGCAAACAAAATTCCATATGGTCGCTTTCATGAAAGCACGCGGTGTCGATCCCGCTATTGTCGGGTAATGGAGA
>JBAUGO010000123.1:0-2279 GCA_049679775.1 Anderseniella sp. | reverse complement strand
GCCCGCAAACGCCATAATAGTAAAGACAGTAGCGAACATGCGCCTCACTGGCGTTACTTCCAGCGGCTCAATCGGATAGCCAAGGAAGCGCGTTGTCAGTAACACACCATCCGGCAAGGACCAGATCGCCCATAATGTGATCAAAGGCGCGACAAGCAGGATTATAGCACGCGCATTGGGGCGGGAAATAACTGCGAGAAGCGCTGCAACAAGCAAGATCAACGCGGGTGGAAAGAACTCAAATATCATAGTAATCATCCTTCCGCTTGAGGATGAACCCGAGAATTTTGGCAACAAACACCATGGCGCAGCAAGCCAGGAAGCCGAATATGGCGGGGAAGGCAAATAGCTCGTCAAGTCCGCCAAAATGTCCTGCAGACCCTGTGAAAAATTCAGCCACCACAGTCAGGGCCAGAACAATGATCGATACAATCCAGATCTTGCGAATGTTCTCAGGGCGTACGAGCCATGGTTGACGCACGATTTCAGGATTGGTTTTTTCTGGTTTACGGGCCATGAGCTATTTCACCAATATCTGGGCTTCAAGGTCAGCAATAGGCTGATGGAATGCAAAAAAGCCAAATGTCAAAAGTGCCGTGAATGTCAGCGCTACCACCATCGGCCAGGGAGCTTCGCCATGGTCTTTTTTCGGCTTCACGTCCTCCTCGTACAAGAACGCGGCAAAGATGAATGGCAGAAAGTATGCGGCATTCAGCAAGGTTGAGACAACCAATGTTGCAAGGGCCAGGTAGTTGTCGTCCTGAATGGCGCCACCGAGGATGTACCACTTCGAAATAAAGCCACCGGTTGGCGGCATCCCGATCATGGACACCGCACCGACTGCAAAGGCGGCCATGGTCCATGGCATGCGTCGTCCGATACCACGCATTTCTGTGATGTCGGTTTTCTTTGACGCAACATAAATGGCACCGGCGGCAAAGAACAAGGTGATCTTGCCGAACGCATGCGCCATCATGTGCATTGAAGCACCAATTTCCGATAGCGGTTTCAGGACCGACGCGGCCAACACAATATAGGACAATTGCCCGATGGTGGAATACGCCAGCAGGCGTTTCAGATTTGTCTGGCGAAGCGCGATGAAACTGGACACCACGATTGTGAAACAGGCCAGCCAGATGATGATCTTGTGACTTGGCTGGCTAAACAGAAAATCAATTCCGAATATGTAGACAAATACCTTGGTGATCGTGAACACACCGGCCTTGACCACGGCGACCGCATGCAACAGCGCCGACACCGGCGTAGGCGCTACCATCGCGGCAGGAAGCCAGCGGTGTATCGGCATCAGCGCTGCCTTGCCGATACCGAATGAGAACATCAATAGGAGGACACCCAGCAGCGGATCGGAAATCTTGCCTTCCAGAATACCACCAGGGGTGAAATCAAGCGTACCTGCAAGCGAGTATGTCCAGATCATCGCAGGCAGGAACAGGCCAATCGATGTGCCCAGCAGAATGCCCATATAGACACGGGCTGACTTGACAGTTGCCTGATCGCCCTTGTGCGCCACCAATGGATAGGTTGAGATGGTCAGCACTTCATAGAATATGAACAGGGTCAGCAGGTTGGCCGAAAACGCAACCCCCATGGCGGCCATCAGCGCAATCGGAAAACAGGTATAAAACCGGGTCTGGTTTTCTTCATTGTTGCCGCGCATGTAGCCGATTGAGTAAACCGAATTGACAATCCACAGGCCCGACGCAAGGGCTGCAAACAACATGCCCAACGGTTCGACCTTGAACGCAACGCTCAAGCCAGGCAGCATTTCAACAAGCTTTAGCTCCGGTCTGCCGCCTGCCTGAAGCAGCGGTATCAGGCTCCACACCACCACAGCAAGACACACAGCCGTTGTCAGCGTGATCGTCTCGCGAATGTTTGGCCATCGACCTGCCAACGGAATGAGAATTGCGCCTGCAAGCGGTATCAGCAGCGATAGAGCAATGGTGTCTGACGGTGAAAATAACTGCATCATTTCACACCCAGCAGAAGCTCTGCCGCCTTGGATGCCATGCCAACCGGTATGCGCGTATCAACCGCCATCCAGAAGCCTGTCAACACCACAATCCATGTGGGAATGAGCATGCTCAGCGGCGCTTCCTGTGTAACAACGACCGCGTTTGCTCGCGGTTCCTTGAAATAGGCAACCTCGACAACCTTCCAAACATAAATCACTGCCAGCAGCGATGACACAAGTATGAAGCCAACCATCAAGGCACCCATCCAGCCTTTTTCCAACGCGGCCAGTACCAGGTACCACT
>JBAUGO010000122.1:0-2828 GCA_049679775.1 Anderseniella sp. | reverse complement strand
TCCCTTGATGAACTGAACAACAGCAGCAGGCATACCATGGGCGATACACCGCATCACCATGCCGAAACCTGCTGATGACTTGCCCTTGCCCGCCCCTGTGTGGACCATGATCAGGCCCTTTTCCTCGGTCTTGGTGGTCATCATCTTGTCGCGCGCAACCTTGATTTTGCGCATTTTTTCGTTATGGCGTCTGTTGATTTCTTCTGACATTGCTGGGGGCTCCCTTATCACCTACAGGGATGGCACTGGCACTGGGCAGGAGTCAATCTTGTAATTGACAGGACCCACGTTTCCGGTTCATCTAGCCCACGATGGTGTGCGCCCTCAAGGCGCATGAAAAGGGAACGCGGTGAAATCCCGCGACTGCCCCCGCAACTGTAATCAGGTGCTCCTATCATGACGCCACTGGTGTGCTGTGCATGCCAGGGTCAAGTGACAGGGCAAGACCTGTAAGTCAGGAGACCTGCCATCCCCATTAACGTTATCCCGGGCGGGGTGCCCCGGAGGAGGATGAGATGAATGATGTTTGTGCTCCTGTGGAGCTTCTGATCTGCACCAAATGCAAGCGTGGAACCGAGATATCCGGGGAGCCGGATCGTCCAGGAACAACGCTATTTGAAAGTCTCGCAGCGTCTGACCTGCCCGAGGGCGTGACGCTGACACCTGTGGAATGCCTGCAAAACTGTGACCGGGGATGTTCGGTTGCCATGCGAGGTGGTGATCTACGCTGGACCTATGTGTACGGAAACCTGCATGAAGTGTCGGATACAGCACTTCTTCTGGACGCCATCATGCTTTATCGAAACACGGATGATGGCCTGATCCCATGGCGTCAACGTCCTGAACACTTAAAGCGAAACTGCATTGCCCGCATTCCTCCACTGCGCCGTACAAATCCCGCCCCAACAGATACCTAAAAAGGTCCGCCATGTCTGAACTCGAAAAACTCCCCGTCACCGTAATCACCGGATTTCTTGGTTCGGGCAAAACAACTTTGATCCGCCAGTTACTGCAGAACCCCGGCGGGAAACGTCTTGCCGTTGTTGTCAACGAATTCGGCGATGTGGGGGTTGATGGAGAAATCCTGAAAAGCTGCGCGATCCCCGATTGCCCGGCAGAAAATATTGTGGAGCTGGCCAATGGCTGTATCTGCTGCACGGTGGCTGATGACTTCATTCCAACGATTGAGGCCTTGATGCAATTGGACCCGCGGCCTGACCACATACTGATCGAAACCAGTGGCCTGGCATTGCCAAAGCCCCTTCTGAAGGCCTTTGACTGGCCCGAGATCAGATCAAGGATCACCGTGGACGGCGTCATAGCTCTGGCCGATGCCGAAGCCGTGGCAGCAGGTCGGTTTGCTCCCAACGTTGAGGCAGTGGATGCACAACGCCTGGCAGATGAAAGTATTGACCACGAAACCCCTCTTTCGGAGGTTTTTGAAGATCAGATCTGCTGCGCCGACATCATCCTGCTCACCAAGCCTGACCTGGCCGGACCCGACGGTGTTGCCAAGGCAAAATCCATTATCGCTGCAGAGACACCACGCCCTTTGCCGGTGATTGAAGTGGCCGAAGGTGTCGTGGACCCGCGCGTCATTCTCGGTCTGGGGGCTGCAGCTGAAGACGATATTGACGCACGACCCAGCCATCATGACGGCGCGGCTGATCATGATCATGAAGATTTTGACAGCATTGTTGTGGATATTCCCGAAGTACGTGATCCGAACGATCTGGTGCGCGCAATCGAGGAGCTTGCTCACACTCATGGTATTCTGCGTGTGAAGGGGTATGCCGCCGTGTCAGGCAAACCGATGCGTTTGCTGGTGCAGGCTGTGGGTGCTCGTGTGCGTCATCAGTATGACCGTCCGTGGCAAACCGGCGAGGCGCGTCAGGGACGGCTCGTGGTCATTGCAGAGCATGACAACATCCACCGCGAAGTGATTGAAGCTGCTCTCGGCACCACTCGTCAGGCCGCCGAGTAATGCAACCGCGCCGAAGGTGTTGATCTATGCATGTCATTTTTCGCGAAAGCCATGGCCTGGAAGAAACCGAAACACCCATGGATCTGGCCCAAAGCCCGGCAGATCTCGTGGTGCTTTCGTTCTCCGACAGCGATCTTGGCGCCTTCGCGAAGGCGTGGCATCGCGCGGGCGGCCCTGATGGTAATCTGCCCAGCTTGCGGCTCGCCAACCTTGTGGCATTGCGTCATCCGCTATCGGTAGACACCTATGTCGAACAGACGCTTTCTGGAGCAAAAGGTATCCTGATCCGTCTGATAGGCGGGGTGTCATATTGGACATACGGGCTGCAACAGGTGCGTGCGCTGGCCGATAAAAACCGCATCGCACTTGCCGTGCTGCCTGCCGACGGGCGCACAGATACGCGCCTTGATGAGGTCTCAACACTTCCGGTTTCAACGCTGCGGAGGCTGGCTCATCTGTGCGACACCGGTGGCGAGGTCGCTGCACAGGCAGCACTGGCGCAGATGGCACTTGCGACCGGATTATATGCCGGACCGGTACCGGGGTCCAAAGCGCTACCGCCTACAGGGGTATGGGCACCGGGTCATCCTGTCAGCGATCCATCGGACATCGGCCCAAAAACCCGGCCGCGCATCGCACTGACCTTCTATCGTTCTTTTCTTGTGGCTGCCGATACAGCACCAATCGAAGCGTTACAGTCTGCCTTTGAAGCGCGCGGCTATGAGGTCATCGCGATCTATGCACCATCCCTGAAAGCTCCTGATGCAACGACCTGGTTGCGCAGACAAATTTTACACCTGGCGCCTGATGCCATTGTCAACGCAACCTCCTTTTCCGGGCGCGG
>JBAUGO010000121.1:0-3172 GCA_049679775.1 Anderseniella sp. | reverse complement strand
GGTTATACGGTTAAGCATATATCTGCCAGCAGCTATTTTCTCTGGACTAAGGCGCATCAGGTCTGCGACAAGTAAAGCGACCCATACCTATAGCGACTCATAAACCAAATCAGGAGGCAGACATGGGAATATTCGATTTTATCAAAAGTGCTGGCAAGGCGTTGGGCATCGGCAAGGATGAAGCGCCAACCGCTGAAGCCCTCAAGAAGGAACTTGATTCACACAAACTCGGCACCGAGAACGTCAAGGTCGAAGTCCAGGGCGACAGGGCCATTGTCACAGGCGACGTGGCTGACCAGTCTGTTCTTGAAAAGGCAATCATTGCTGTTGGCAATACTCTTGGCGTGTCGAAGGTCGAGAGCAAACTCACCGCACCTGCCCAGAAAGATCCTGTGTTCTATACAGTGAAAAAAGGCGACAATCTCTGGAAGATTTCAGAGAAGCATTATGGCAAGGGCAAAGGTGCCCAATACAATGTTATCTTTGAAGCCAATAAGCCGATGCTCAGCCATCCGGACAAGATTTACCCCGGCCAGGAGTTGCGCATCCCTGAATTGTAAGACTTGAAAAAGAAAACCCCGGCTCTTGAAGTCGGGGTTTTTTATTGTTGCCTAGCGGAGCTACTAGCTCGCGTTGCGAAGCTCTTGCACCCGAGTGTGTGCAGACTTGCGCATGGCTTCTTCAATCACTTCATTTGGCTCAACAGTCTTGCCGACCGGAAACAGCGAGGCGCCAGCAAGCTTCACGTGTGCCCAGGCAAAGGGAATGCCGATAATGGTCACCGCATTGGCAACTGCAAATGTCAGGTGCATGACGGCCAGCCACCAACCAGCCAGCACGAACCACAAGACGTTACCAATCAGTCCCAAGGCCCCGGTGCCTATGTCTTCGCGACCATAGAGCTCGTCACGCGATATGACATCACGCCCAAACGGCCATAGTGTGTAGTTGGCCAGCATGAAGCATGACCTTGCCCATGGCAGACCAATGATCGTGATGGCACACAGAATCCCTACGAAAAACCACGCAATCGCAGACCATACGCCGCCAAGTACCAACCACAGAATGTTCAAGATAGTGCGCATAATGAATGCTCCCCGAAATATTCAACCGAATATTATATGGGGATGCCAAACAGGGATTTCCAGATGCGCCGTGTAAACTGACTTCAGGCGAACATACCACCGCCTTGCGATACAGATTGACGGATCATGGCCAGCGCAGTGCCGATTGACATGTGTCTGATCTTGTCACGGCCAATATCACCATAGTTCATGCATACATGATGTGTTGGCATTTCAAGGCGTGCACAGGCAAAATGCACCAGGCCAACTGGCTTGTATTTAGAGCCACCACCAGGCCCGGCTATGCCTGTGACAGACACAGCCACATTGGCGCGGGATTTCTTGAGCGCACCTTCTGCCATTTCCCGTGCAACCTGTTCAGACACAGCGCCATGCTGGTCAATCAATGCCATGGATATACCCAGCATTTCTGCCTTGGCCTCGTTTGAATAGGTCACAAACCCACGCTCAACAACGCTTGATGATCCAGCGATTGATGTCAGCAACCCGGATACCAGCCCACCCGTACAGCTTTCTGCCGTGGCTAGTTTCAACCCGCCATCACGCAGCATGTCGAGCGTGTCCTTGGCTTCAATGATCAACTGACGGTCAAACATGATTGCCTTTACTCCGGCAGACGGATTGTTGCAGTAGCTGCAGCTGCAATGCCTTCCTCGCGGCCTGTAAAGCCGAGCCATTCTGTTGTGGTTGCCTTGACCGATACCCGATCCACATCAATGCCAATGATTGCGGCCACGCTTGCGCGCATGGCATCAACATGCGGGCGCATTTTTGGAGCCTGACAAATCAGTGTCAGGTCCACATGGCTGATCTTGCCACCGCGTTCAGCTACAAGCCTTGCTGCATGTTTCAGGAATATGTCTGACGCAGCGCCTTTCCATTGTGGGTCAGTTGGGGGGAAGTGCTTGCCAATGTCGCCTTCGCACAGTGCACCCAATATTGCATCGGTGATTGTGTGCAGTCCAACATCCGCGTCGGAATGGCCTTTCAGTTTTTTCGTATGCGGAATTTTCAGGCCGCAAAGAATAACGTGATCACCCTCTTCAAAGGCGTGCACATCATAACCATGGCCTACGCGAATATCGTTCAACATATTGGGTATCCCGTTTTGCAGGCGGCTTTCCGCTTCAATGAGGTCAGCCTGCGTCGTTATCTTCTTGTTTTCAGGCTTGCCAGAAATAATTGCAACGCTCAATCCAGCCCATTCAGCAATTGAGGCATCATCGGTGAAGTCCGTCCGCCCACTGGCTTCGGCTTTTTCATGCGCTTCAAGGATATCACCAAACCGAAAGGCTTGCGGCGTTTGCGCGCCCCACAGGCCGGAGCGATCTACCGTCTCGACGATCAAGCCATCTGCTTCGCGTTTCAGCGTATCGGCTACCGCAATGGCAGGGATACATCCGGCATGGGTTTTCAAGGCTTCAATCGTTGCAGTAATTGTTTCAGCATCAATAAAGGGTCGCGCTGCATCATGGATCAGCACGGCGTCGGGCTTGCCTGGTGCGATTGCCTTGAGGCCATTGAACACCGAGGCTTGTCTGGTTGCTCCACCTTGCACAGGCGAGGGCAGGGAAAGGCCCGATACCGCCTTGTCATAAAGCGGCCCGTGACCATCGCCTATCACCACCTGGATATGTGAAATTGCCGGATGCGCCAAAAATGTTGAAACCGTGCGGCGCAAGATCATTTCGCCTGCTATGGTCTGGTATTGTTTGGGGATGTCACCACCAACGCGCAATCCAGCACCTGCTGCAACAATGATGACGGCAATGGACATGGGGACCGCTTCCAGACGATATACAGATTGAACTTACCGCATCGTCTAGCAGCGCTAGGCGGGTATTTCAATCTAGGGTATTCAGAACGACATGAACAAGTGGCAGAAACTCCAAATTCAATACTATCGGATTGAAAGGTTGTTTACGCGCCCGGTTCGCAACATGTTGTATCGGCGGCTATGGCGCAAGAACCTGCCTGTTGCCATGATTACAGGATCGCACGGAAAAACGACAACATCCTTGATGCTTGCCAATATCCTGAAACATGCGGGCCATTGTGTGGGGCTGGCCTGCAGTGAAGGGGTATTC
>JBAUGO010000120.1:0-5337 GCA_049679775.1 Anderseniella sp. | reverse complement strand
TATCCCATGGGATCTGCGGTATTGCCCTGCACATCCACAAGACTCATCGCCGCACATATTGGCGTACCGTTGTCATACAACTTTTCCATGTAGGTGCGTGGCAGACGCTTGCCGTAAGGATTGCCGCAAAGATCAATCAGCACGGCATCAAGATGAGTGATGTCAGGGTTATTCTTAAGAAACTCGAGTACTTCTGATTTTTCAGCCATATGCCGTCCTTTCGAAGATTCAATACAATCTTAAGGTGAGCTGACAAGTGTTGCCAAGATGCTCCATCACGTCTATAAGCCACCTCGTTGAGATGAACCGTCCGGCCAGTGTGGGCTGCCGTGGCGGTTTTAATGCTTAAATGACAAGCTCGTGCATAGTTTTAGCGTGAGCACAAGGAGACAGCAAAATGCCCAAAATGAAGACGAAGTCGTCTTGCAAGAAGCGTTTCAGCTTCACCGCAAGCGGCAAGGTGAAAGCCGGCCAGGCAGGAAAACGCCATGGCATGATCAAGCGGTCCAACAAGTTCATTCGTAATCAGCGCGGGACAATGATCCTCGCAGAAGGCGACGAACGCATCATCAAGGGCTTCATGCCCAACCGTTAAGGTCATCCAGGAGTTAAAATCAAATGGCAAGAGTTAAACGTGGTGTGACCGCTCATGCGCGTCACCGCAAAGTCGTCAAGGCAGCCAAAGGTTATTACGGCCGCCGCAAAAATGTGTTCCGCGCTGCCGTGCAGGCCGTGGAAAAGGCTGGTCAATATGCTTACCGTGACCGCCGTCGCAAGAAGCGCAATTTCCGCTCATTGTGGATACAGCGCATCAATGCTGCGTGCCGTGAACTGGGCATGACCTATGGTCGATTTATTGAGGGCCTCGGCAAAGCCGGTGTCGAAGTCGACCGTAAAGTCCTGTCTGATATTGCTGTGCGCGAACCTGATGCCTTCAAGGCGCTGGTTGAAAAAGCCAAAACTGCACTTTAATCCGACGGGGTAGTCCCCTACACACCGAGTTGAGCCGGGCATTGTCGCTGCAAGCAAATTGCGCGATAAGTCCGGCTTTAATGTTTTTGAACATTCCCGCGATGGACCCAAGCATGAGCGAACTGGCAGAACTGGAAAACCAACTGGTAAAGGCTGTTGAGGCAGCAACCAACGAAGAGGCACTTGACGCAGTCCGTGTCTCGGCGCTTGGCAAGAAGGGTGTTATTTCCGAACGCATGAAATCGCTGGGGGCAATGTCACCGGATGAACGCAAGGATGCGGGCCAGGCCCTCAACGCCCTGAAGGACAAGGTGGCTGAGGCAATCAGCGTGCGCTCAAATACGCTGAAATCAGCAGCCCTTGAAGAACGTCTGGCAACCGAGTTTGTGGACGTGACATTACCTGCGCGACCCGAGACACAAGGCTCCGTTCACCCGGTTTCGCAAGTTTGGGAAGAGATCACACAGATTTTCGGCGACATGGGGTTTTCCGTAGCCGAAGGACCGCACATCGAAACCGACTGGTATAATTTCGGGGCATTGAACATTCCCGATGATCACCCAGCGCGCCAGGAGCACGACACCTTTTACTTCAACCCGAAGGAAGATGGGTCACGCATGGTGCTGCGCACTCATACTTCGCCTGTGCAGATACGCACCATGGAAAAGTCGCAAGTACCCATTCGCATCATTGCACCGGGGCGCACATTCCGTTGCGATTCAGATCAGACCCACACACCCATGTTCCATCAGGTTGAAGGGCTGGTGCTTGATGACAAGACACATCTGGGGAACCTGAAATGGTGTCTTGAAGAATTCTGCAAGGCGTTCTTTGAGGTCGATGCAGTGAAGATGCGTTTTCGGGCGTCGCATTTTCCATTTACCGAGCCGTCCATGGAAGTGGATATCAATTGTTCCTGGGCCGATGGACAAGTCAAAATCGGTGTTGGGGATGACTGGATGGAAATCCTCGGCTCCGGCATGGTGCATCCAAACGTGATCCGCGCTGGCGGGCTTGATCCGGACAAGGTGCAGGGCTTTGCCTTTGGCATGGGCATCGACCGTCTTGCCATGCTGAAATACGGCATTCCCGACCTGCGTGCCTTCTTCGAGGCGGACCTGCGCTGGCTGCGCCATTACGGATTTGCCTCACTCAACGTGCCGACACTGGCGGGAGGCCTGTCATGAAATTCACGCTGAAGTGGCTCAAGGAACATCTCGAAACCGATGCAAGCATCGAGAAAATCTGTGACGGGCTGGTGGGTGTCGGGCTGGAGGTTGAAGGCATAGAGGATCAAGCCTCTGCGTTGTCGGCGTTCACTGTGTGCCGGGTCAAGGAAGCCCGCCAGCACCCCAATGCTGATCGGCTTCGTGTGTGCGATGTTGAAACCAAAGATGGCATTGTGCAGGTGGTGTGCGGTGCGCCGAACGCGCGTACCGGTCTTGTCGGTATTTTCGCGGCTCCTGGTACGCATGTACCAGGCACAGGTGTTGACCTTGAGGTCGGCACTATTCGTGGCGTCGAGTCTGCCGGAATGTTGTGTTCCGAGCGCGAACTGATGATATCCGACAGCCATGACGGCATCATCGACCTTAAAGGCGATTTCGAGATCGGCATGAGTGCAGCAGAAGCACTTGGCCTTGATGACCCGGTGATTGACGTTGCCATCACGCCAAACCGACCCGATGCATTGGGCGTGTATGGCATTGCCCGTGACCTTGCGGCCAAAGGACTTGGCAAGCTGAAGCTCCTCGATGTGCCTGAAATAAAGGGGGACTATGTATCGCCCATAAACGTCGAGCTTCGGTTCGATGGCGATCATCAAAGTGCGTGTTCCATGTTCGTTGGTCGCCATATCAAAGGCGTGAAGAACGGCCCATCACCTGACTGGTTGCAACGTCGCCTGATGGCCATTGGCCTGCGCCCCATTTCAGCGCTTGTCGACATCACCAACTACATCACTTTTGGATATGGCCGCCCGTTGCACGTATTTGACGCAAAAAAGGTCAAGGGCACGATCCATGCTCGCATGGCTTTGGCAGGCGAAACCCTGCTGGCGCTGGACGGCAAGGAATACTCACTCGACGATAGCATAACCGTGATTGCCGATGATGCAGGCGCAGAAGGCATCGCCGGTATCATTGGGGGTGAAGTGTCGGGCTGTGATGAGACCACCACTGATGTTTTCATCGAAGCGGCTTACTTTGATCCTGTGCGCACCGCCGCCACAGGCCGCAAACTTGGCATCATAACCGATGCACGCTATCGGTTTGAGCGCGGTGTGGACCCGGCCTTTGTTGTATCGGGTGCGCAACTTGCTACCCGGATGATCCTCGACCTGTGCGGAGGAGAGCCATCTGAACTGGTGATCGCAGGTGAAGCACCGCTCAACGAGCGCTCGTTCGATTTGCGCAAGTCGCGTGTGCAGTCGCTGGGTGGAATTGATGTGGCAGTTGAACGTCAGGTGGAAATTCTGACTTCGCTCGGATTTGGCGTAACTGACAAAGGTGATTATCTGTCCTGTGCAGTTCCAAGTTGGCGGCCTGATGTTCATGGTGAAGCCGATCTGGTCGAGGAAATCTGCCGCATCTATGGCCTGGACAAGGTTAAGCCTGCGCCCATGCAGCGCGCTCATGCCATTGCAAAACCGGTTCTGACCATCCGGCAGAAGCGCATGCTGGCGGTGCGACGCACCCTGGCCGGACGTGGCCTGAACGAGGCCGTAACATATTCGTTTCTGTCTGGAGACCATGCTGCGCATTTCGGTGGCGGACAACCGCAACTGAAGCTCGCCAATCCGATTTCGGTGGAGTTGTCAGACATGCGGCCATCGCTGATTGCCAACCTGGTTGCCGCAACAGGACGAAATGTTGATCGCGGCCAGGCGCAAGTTACGCTGTTTGAAGTGGGTCAGGTCTATGCCGGTGACAAGCCGGAAGACGAAACCTTGCGGGCAGCAGGCGTGCGGCGTGGCCAGACGGGTTCACGCCACTGGACCGGCAAGGCGCGCAGCGTAGATTCGTTCGATGCCAAGGCAGATCTGATGGCGGCGCTTGAGGCGGCAGGTGCGCCGGTTGCCAGTGTGCAGGTTGTGCAGGGAGCGCCAGCCTGGTTCCACCCTGGACGCTCAGGCACCGTGCAGCTTGGTCCGAAAAACCAGCTTGGTTGGTTTGGCGAAGTGCATCCGCGCGTGCTCGATGCGATGGACGTGAAGGGGCCTCTGGTTGCGTTCGAAATGAACATCGATACCATTCCGGAGCCGAAATCAATTTCTGCGGCACGACCTGCCCTGGATGTGTCAGACCTGTTGCCGGTGAAGCGTGATTTCGCCTTTGTGGTTGATTCAAACGTGCCGGCCGACAAGCTGATCCGGGCAGCGCGAGGTGCGGACAAGGCACTGGTTTGCGATGTTTCGGTGTTTGACGTGTTTGAAGGCGGCAACCTGGGTGAAGGCAAACGCTCTGTGGCTATCGAGGTGACGCTTCAGCCCCGCGACAAGACCTTGACGGATGAAGACATCGAAGCCGTGTCAAAATCAATTGTTGCTTCAGTGGCCAAGGCAACAGGTGCATCGCTGCGGAGCTGAACAGACCACAAACTGGCTTTGCGTTAGCTGCGGCGGAATTCGATGCCGCAGTTTTTCGCGATCGAGGCTTTTTCTATGGCCTCCATCTCGCCTTTAAGGCGGCCCAGTTCTGCAGCGGTCTGCCCGTCACCTTCCAGGGCAAACAATGCAGGCCAGAACACAACGACCGCGACACCCGTCAACACCTGGTCATTGCCGCGCTTTTTGTCCTGCTGACCGGCCACACGCGCAGCGGCTTCCGAAACCCGCTGACCTTCGCTGGCCAACTGGTTACAGGAATAGCTCTGATACTGAACCGGTGAAACATAAGACGGAGCAATTTCCGATGATTTTGAAGCGCACGCTGCAATAAGCGGCAGCATTAATGCTGTCGCAATTATGGAATTCCTCACAATACCCAACCCCTGTCGCCAATTCTTGTCCCGGGATCACTAGTGCAAATCAATTCCCAAAAAGCAACAGCATAAGTACCTTAGCCCAGACTTATTCTGCCGCCTGAACGCCTGTGCCAATGGGGCAACTCACGCCCGTGCCCTGCAACCCGCAATAGCCCGCTGGATTTTTCGCCAGATATTGCTGGTGATAGGCTTCGGCAAAGTAAAACTCGGGCGCTTCGATCACTTCTGTGGTGATGGACCCGAGGCCGCGTGCATCCAGCGCTTTCTGATAGGCCTGTTTTGAGGCCAGAGCTTCTTCGCGTTGGGTCTGGCTGGTCCAGTAAATTCCGGAGCGATATTGTGTACCAACATCATTGCCCTGTCGCATGCCTTGCGTTGGAT
>JBAUGO010000119.1:0-4595 GCA_049679775.1 Anderseniella sp. | reverse complement strand
ACAGTAGACAGTGCTCGGTCTGCCAGATAGTCAGCTGACGACAAAAGCTCTTGCGTTGCATCAATCGAGGTGGGCAGTTTTTTGGACATCAGGTTCAGGTCTCGCTGGAAAAATCAACCCGCAGGCGCCAATACACCTGCGGGCTTTTAGCTCGTAAAGATGGCGTTCCCTACTTTGCAGCAGCAACAGCCCGTTTTGCCATGACCCCAACCAGGTGCGCACGATACTCACTGGAAGCATGAATATCCGAGTTCATGTCATCAGCCTTGATCTTTACACCCTTGATCGCGTCGGCAGAAAACTCTGCTGACAAGGCTTTTTCCATGGCCTTTTCCCGATAGGCTGAACCCTTGGCTCCGGTCACACCAACGCGCACACCCTTCTTGTCAAAGTCAGCCACAAACACACCGACCATGGCATACCGTGATGCCGGGTTGGGGAATTTCGCATAGGCTGCACGTGCCGGTACATCGAACTCGATCTGCTTGATGATCTCATTGGTGCGAAGTGCGGTTTCAAACAAAGCCTTGAAGAACTTGTCAGCCTCAATTTGCCTGCTGTCCGTCACAACCCTGGCGTTGAGAGCCAGAAGGGCTGAAGGGTAATCAGCGGCAGGATCAGCATTGGCAACTGATCCGCCAATTGTTCCCTTGTGGCGCACATGAGGATCACCAATGCGCGATGCCAGGGCTGCAAGTGCCGGAAGCACCTTTTTCAGGTCCGCATTGGAAGCCACTTCAGCATGTGTCGTACCAGCCTGAATGACCACTTTGGTTTTCGTTACCTTGACACCGGAATTCTTCAATCCCGAAAGGTCAATGATATCGGATGGTGAGGCAAGCCGCTGCTTCATGGTCGGGATCAGCGTCATGCCACCAGACATGAGCTTGCCTTCCTTCTTGGACTTGATCAGCTTGACTGCATCTGCGAGTTTTGCAGGGCGATGGTAAGTAAAATCGTACATTATAATGTCTCCTGTCCCTGATCCTATTCGGCCGCTGCACGCAGATGCGCCATGGCGTTCCACACATTTTGCGGTGTTGCCGGCATTGGCACATCCTTGACACCCAGCGCATCCGTCAACGCATTCATGACGGCCGCAGGTGCTGCAATTGCGCCAGCTTCACCACAACCCTTGATACCCAGCGGGTTTGACGGGCATTCGGTCTTGGTAAACCCAAGCCTGAAAGATGGCAGGTTGTCTGCTCGCGGCATGCAGTAATCCATGAAGGAACCGGTCAGCAACTGCCCGCTCTTGTCATAGACAACACCTTCGGTCAGCGCCTGGCCAACGCCTTGCGCAATACCACCATGCACCTGACCTTCAACAATCATGGGGTTGATGAGGTTGCCGAAATCATCCACGGCAACCCAATCGACAATTTGGGTTACACCAGTGTCAGGGTCCACTTCGAGTTCACAGATATGACACCCGGCAGGGAACGTGAAGTTGGTGGGGTCATGAAACGCGCCTTCCTTGAGGCCCGGCTCAATTTCCGATGTCGGGAACTTGTGGGCGACATAGGCAGACAGCGCCACTTCCCCAAATGCCATCTTCTTGTCTGTACCCTTGACCGAGAACGATCCATTCTTGAACTCAACGTCCTTTTCTGATGCTTCCATCACGTGGGCAGCAACCTTTCTGGCCTTGGCCTCGATCTTGTCGAGAGCCTTGGAGATTGCTGTCATGCCAACCGCACCGGAGCGCGAGCCGTATGTGCCCATGCCGAACTGAACCTTGTCGGTATCACCATGAACAATCGCCACCTGGTCAGCCGGAATTCCCAAACGGTCAGATACAAGCTGAGCAAACGTTGTTTCATGACCTTGTCCATGGCTGTGTGAACCGGTCAGAATTTCAACTGTACCCACCGGATTGACGCGTACCTCGGCGGACTCCCAAAGGCCGACACCAGCACCGAGCGACCCAACTGCCGCTGAAGGTGCAATGCCACAGGCTTCAATGTAGTTGGAGAACCCGATACCTCGCAGCTTGCCCTTGCGAGCCGATGCCGCCTTGCGCTTGGCAAAGCCGGCATAGTCGATAAGCTCCATGGCTTTCTTCTGCGAGGCAGAATAGTCGCCCGCATCATAACACATGATGACAGGGGTTTGATGCGGGAAGGAGTTGATGAAATTCTTCGCCCGAAACTCAGCCGGGTCCATTCCCAGCTCACGTGCTGCCGTTTCCATCAGTCGCTCAACAACGTAAGTCGCTTCAGGACGTCCTGCCCCACGATAGGCATCAACCGGTGATGTGTTGGTGTAAACCGCATCCACCTCTGAATAGATCGCTGGAATATTGTACTGGCCTGACAGCAAGGTCGCATAGAGATATGTCGGCACAGACGAAGCAAACGTCGAGAGATAAGCGCCCATATTGGCAATGGTTTTGGCGCGAAGCCCCAAAATCTTGCCATTTTTGTCCATGGCAAGTTCAGCACGGGTTTGGTGATCGCGGCCATTGGCATCCGTCAGGAATGCCTCTGAGCGGTCAGCCACCCATTTGACCGGCACACCGCCTGCGCGTTTGGAGGCCCAAAGGCATACCACTTCCTCGGCATAGATGAAAATCTTGGAGCCGAAACCACCGCCCACATCAGGTGCAATCACACGCAGCTTGTGCTCCGGTGCAAGGCCCACAAACGCCGAGATAACCAACCGCGCCACATGCGGGTTCTGGCTGGTTGTGTAGAGGGTGTAATGGTCTTCGCCCGCATTATAAGAGCCGATGGCAGCACGCGTTTCCATCGCATTGGGCGCCAGCCTGTTGTTGACCAGATCAAGCGAAGTCACATGATCCGCCTTGGCAAAAGCTGCCTCTGTTGCCGCCTTGTCACCAAGCTCCCATTCAAACACGGTATTGTTGGAAGCCACATCGTGAACCTTGGGTGCACCGCGCTTTTGAGCAGCTTTTGGATCAACAACGGCATCAAGTACATTGTAGGTGACATTGATCAGCTCAGCCGCCGATTTGGCCTGAGCCAGCGTATGCGCAACCACGATAGCAACTTGATCACCAACATGGCGAACCTTGCCCTGGGCCAACACCGGATGCGGCCCCGCCTTCATGGGCGAACCATCCTTCGAGTGGATCATCCAGCCACAAATCACGCCACCGATATTGTCCTTGGCTGCGTCTTCACCGGTCAGCACACACAATACACCGGGAGCCTTCTCTGCCTTCTTGATGTCGATCTTCTTGATTTCAGCGTGCGCGTGAGGAGACCTCAGAAAATATCCAACAGCCTGTCCTGGCAAATTGATGTCGTCAGTATAACGGCCCTTGCCGGTAATGAAACGGTGGTCTTCCTTGCGCAGCATCCGCGCGCCAATACCTGTATCACTCATCTTGAATGTCCTTTTACTGGTTCAGTTGAATCCAGCCGTCACCACGATAGGGAGGCTGGCAACGAATTACATTTTGGCAGCGCCAGCCTGGATGGCCTTGACGATGTTATGGTAGCCGGTACAGCGGCAAATGTTGCCTTCAAGCTCTTCGCGAATGGTCTCTTCCTTGAGCTTCTTGCCCTTGCGCTTCACGATATCGATACCCGCCATGATCATGCCCGGCGTACAGAAACCACATTGCAATCCGTGGTTCTCGCGGAATGCTTCCTGCATTGGATGCAGCTTGCCGTTCTTGGCAAGCCCTTCAACTGTCTCGACCACGGCTCCTTCGCAAGAGATGGCCAACGCCGTGCAGGACTTGATGGCCTTGCCATCAACATGCACCACACACGCGCCGCACTGACTGGTATCGCATCCAACGTGCGTACCCGTCTTGCCCAGATTGGTTCTCAGGAACTCGACTAGAAGTGTGCGGCCTTCAACCTCGCCACAAACCTTCTCGCCATTTACTGTCATGGAAATTGCCGGCATTCAAAACCTCCCGTTAAAAATCTGGTGTCCGCCATGTTCATTCTGACGATTGCTATCCGATGATAGATTGCGCCAACCTTTTGGCAATCGTCAAGCGCATCAATGCATCCAATGCAACTATCTCACCGTATGCAACGATATGATGCAAGAATAAGACAGGGAGATACGTCCATGTTGTCCAAAACACTCGCAAGTCTGCTAATTGCGATAGTTCTTCTCACCGGCTGGACCAGCGCAAAAGCCCAGGATGCTGGAAAATTGCAGTCAATCATATCCAGTCAGATCGAGGCTTTCAGGATTGATGATGCCAACACCGCCTTCGGGTTTGCTTCAAATACCTTGCAAAAATACTTTCAAACCCCTGAGCGGTTCATGGACATGGTCAAGCGCGGCTACAAACCCGTTTACCGCCCGCAGCAATTCAGTTTTGGCAAACTGACAAATGAAGCTGGTGGAAAGCCCACTCAGATCGTCCAGATTGTTGATGAATTGGGAAACACATGGACAGCGCTGTACGTTTTTGAACGTCACTCAGATGGCACCTGGCGCATTGCAAGCGTCAGCCTTGAGCGCGTTGAAGGCAGTAGTGTCTAGAACTACCCTCCTTGCCTTCGATAAGCGGATGGCGCACTGCCATAGCATGACTTGTAACTGCGAGAGAATTCTGCAAGTCGTGAAAACCCGCACGCCAGCCCGACATCGCGCACTGACAG
>JBAUGO010000118.1:0-15467 GCA_049679775.1 Anderseniella sp. | reverse complement strand
GCCCGCAACACTCGTTGCGAGCTCTTCGTGAGAGATGCCGTTTCAAGGCATATCCTGAAAACCTTTATGCCGGTTTTCGCGGCAGAAACATCAGATTGTGAAGGTTGCTCCAAAATCGGATGTCCGTGCCCGGATTTCCCAAACAGCAGTTCTGATCTCACTCGACATCGGATCACCTCCTTTCAAATGTTGATAACGATGGTAAGCCTATCATGAACCTGTTGTTCGTCAATTGGTGATTGCAATTTCAAAGATTAAATCTCGACGGGCGGAACGCCTGCAACATGGGGTGAGCCACTCCATCAACTATTTCCTGCGCCACCAACCTGCCTATGAGGGGACCAAGCGTAATGCCGGAGTGCGTAACCGCAACATAGGAGTTTGCCTCATCTGCACCTAGCCGCCCGATTGCCGGATAGGTATCCACAGGCATGGGCCTGATCCCGTGGCGCACTTTTTCGATACTCAAACTGCCTGCTGCAGCTGGCAATCGCTGTTTCAGGCGCTCCAGCATGCGCTCTGGCAGACCATCCACACCTTCGTCACCCACGGCACCTGAAAACAGGTTGCCGCATACAGCACGCCCATCTGCAAGTTGCTTGAAATGCACATCAGGCGACCAGATTGTATAATTAAGCCTGAACGGTAATGGCGTAGTTTCGATCAACACACCAGGTTGGTTCTTCATGGGCAATGGAAATCCGCATTTTTCAGCCATCTCACCGGTTTTTATACCAGTGGCGATAACAACATCATCAACCAGAATACGCCCTGCCGCACTATTGACTGCGTGAATTCCATTTGGTTGACGATCAATACTGGTCACTTCTGCTCCCGCCAGCACAATCGCACCAGCAGCCTGGGCCGCACGAAGCAGGACTTTTGCAACGTGCCCGCCCTCTGCAACACCTTCATTCTGCATCAACAGCGCTTTTTCAGGCAAATCGGCCAGGTTGGGCTCCAATACTGCCATTTCTGCTCTGGTAACAACCGTTACCGGATGGCCGAAACTGCCCAATTCCTTGGCGACCGCATCAAACTCAGCCTCGCTGGCCTCCCAGTTCAATGAACCCGTCCAGCTCACACCCAGCGCACCGTTCAAATGAGTATCCAGTTCACGGTAGCTCTGAATGGCTGCCAGGCGCATCCGATAATAGTCTTCCCGCGCAGTGAAACTGGCATTTATCCAACCCATTGAGCGCGATGAAGTGCCACTTGCCGGCTCATGAGCCTCAAACACCGTGACCTTGCATCCTGCCAGCGCCAGCTCACGAGCTATGGCGGCTCCAATGATACCAGCACCGACCACACCAATGCGTTTCATGCCAAGCTCCTGATTTAACAATAAAAAAGCCACCGGACTTATTGCCCGGCAGCTCGAAAATGCGGCTGATCAACACAAGCTAATTGCTTGCAAGCTCACCTTCAACACGTTGAATTTCATCCTTTAACTGTAATTTTCGCCGCTTCAACCTGGTTATTTCCACACTATCTATCGAAGAGTGCCGCTGGGCATCAGATATTTGCGATTCCAGAGCCTTGTGTTTAGCGCTCAACTCCGACAAATGCGACTGAAGTGACATATGTAACCTCCTTCAAAATGTGACAGAACGATGAAAGTCTGCCATGCAGAAAGGGTCAAGTCGATGGTAATTGTCAGCAAATCTCAGAAAGTTTATCTGGCGATCAATGAAACCTTGCAATATCCGCTCAATACCTTGAAAAATAGATGACAAATTTATCGTATACTGCGGCAGGCCAAAGCATGGATCGACCAGAACGCGACCTAATGATGTCATTGCTCAACGCGTTGAAGCAACGCCATCGCGATCTTGACGTTGCAATTGATTCTCTGATTGCAACCGGAACCGCCGATCAATTGCAGCTGCGACGACTGAAAAAGGAAAAACTGGCCCTCAAGGATCGCATTGCTCGCATCGAGGATGATTTCGTGCCTGATATAACAGCCTGAATTTGCATTGCACTGCGGACGTTTTTTCATATACTCGCGCGCTTTCGTAAACCATCAGCATCCGTGCAACACAGCCTTTGGCCAAAACCAGCACTCGAAAGCATAAAATGAGCAAAACAGGCAAAACCGACATTGCCATCATCATGGGCAGCCAGTCCGACTGGAGCGTGATGAAATTCGCCGCCGACACGCTGGCAGAACTCGATATCAGCCATGAAGCGCGCATCGTTTCCGCCCATCGCACACCTGACAGGCTTTATGAGTTTGCCAAAGGTGCACGCGAGGAAGGCTTTTCTGTCATCATTGCAGGCGCTGGTGGTGCGGCCCATCTTCCAGGCATGACAGCTTCCATGACCACCCTGCCCGTCTTCGGTGTTCCGGTTGAGAGTAAATCCATGAATGGTATTGACTCGCTATATTCCATCGTTCAGATGCCAGCCGGAATTCCCGTTGGCACGCTCGCTATTGGCAAGGCAGGTGCCATAAATGCCGCCTTACTTGCTGCTTCTGTCCTAGCCTTGAACGATGAGAAACTGGCAAAAAGGCTGGATAAATGGCGCGCAGACCAAACCGATAGTATCGCATCAACACCAACTGACTGAAGCTCCATGGCAATGCCTCTACAACGCGGACAAACAATAGGCATTCTGGGTGGTGGACAGCTTGGTCGCATGCTGGCCATGGCGGCCGCCAAGCTCGGCTTCAAAACCCACATATTTGCTCCATCAGGCGACAACCCTGCCTTTGAAGTCGCTGACGCCAGAACAGAAGCAGCCTTTAATGACAAGCCGGCACTGCTTGCCTTTGCGCAAGCCTGTCAGGTCGTGACGTATGAATGGGAAAATGTGCCGGTTGATGTTTGCGATCTGATACAGCAAACAACCCCCGTCTATCCAACCGCCAATGTCTTGCGCATCACACAAGATCGCATTGCCGAAAAAACCTTCATTTCCGGCCTTGGTCTGGCCGTGCCGGATTTCCACCCGGCAGGATCGCTTCAGGAGCTAGAAGAGGCCACTTCACATATAGGACGGCCCGCAGTATTAAAAACGCGGCGCTTCGGCTATGATGGCAAGGGACAAACACGCATTCACGAAGATACCGATCTGGCCGAAGCCTGGTCCGCCATTGGCCACCAACCTGCCATTGTAGAAGCCTTCATACCGTTTGAGCGTGAAGTATCGGTGATCGCCGCGAGAGGCCTTGACGGCTCTGTTGCCTGCTATGATCTACCTGAAAACGCTCATGAAAACGGCATTCTGAGGTCATCAACCTTACCATCCAGGATCAAGACGGACACAGCTGCACAAGCGCGCGACATGGCGAGCAAACTGCTTGAAGCCTTGAATTATGTTGGCGTGATGGGGCTTGAACTGTTCGTCGTGAACAAGAACGGTAACGAAACACTGGTGGTCAACGAGATCGCCCCGCGTGTCCATAATTCTGGCCACTGGACGGAAGCCGCCTGTCATGTCTCGCAATTTGAGCAGCACATTCGCACCATCGCCGGCTGGCCGCTGGGTGATACTCGCAGGCACAGTGATTGCGTGATGGAAAACCTGCTGGGAGATGAAATCCTGGCCTGCCGTGATCTGGCGGGGCTGTCCGGCACTGTTGTGCATGATTATGGCAAGGCAGAAAGCAGGACCGGACGTAAAATGGGCCACGTGACCCGGTTGAAACTGGAAAAATAGCCCGTTTTGTGTGTTGGCATATACACTTAACACTCGACAGGCCAGTCCGGTTCTGGTACCAACCTGATCAATCGGGTCAGGCATAAGCTTGTCCTGCCGGGCTTTTTTGTTCTTCTTGCATAAGTATTTTACCTTTTGCCTAGAAGCATCCTTTAATTCCGGCAATTGATCTGAACAGTTTTAACGCCAACACGGGGTATTTGCCTGTGCATGTAATTGTACGCGACAACAATGTAGACCAGGCGCTGAAAGCGCTGAAAAAGAAGATGCAACGCGAAGGCATCTTCCGTGAAATGAAACTACGCGGTCATTTTGAAAAGCCGTCTGAAAAGAAGGCACGCGAAAAGGCAGAAGCTATCCGCCGCACCCGCAAGCTCGCCCGCAAAAAAGCCTTGCGCGAAAGCGGTGTAGCTGTTCCAAAGCCGACAAGGTAAGACTGCCGGATAGAATTGGCATTATGACCCGCGAAGCAAATCTGCTCCGCGGGTTTTCCTATATTTAAACGTATGTCTCTTCAAAACTGCGATATATTAAAGCACCTGATCATGCTATAAGCTGACCTAGCGGCGAGAGCGGGCGCAGTTTTGAAGAAATGACAAGAACATGAAAACTCTTGTACTTGCGTTCCTGACATTGTTTTGCATTGTCACCACACCCGCTTCATCCCGGTCTGAACCTGCTGAGCACACCTATTGCCGCAATGGCGGACAGGAACAAAAGCTCGATCTTTACAAATCCGCACCGGGCATCGTTTCACCAGGCACCATCATCTACATCCATGGCGGTGGTTATACCGAAGGTGACAAGCGCTCAGGCTTTGAACTACGGCGGGCAAAACTGCTAACGCAGTTTGGCTTCTCGGTCGTTTCCATCAATTACCGCCTGGCACCTCAAGCCGTTTTTCCGGCTCAATATGCTGATGCAGGCTGCGCCGTTAAATACCTGTACGACAATGCCACACGCCTCGGCATAAATATGAGTTGGTTGGGCGTCATGGGTGACAGCGCAGGCGGACATCTTGCAGCCCTGCTCGGTGTCACCAGCGACCTTGGGCCTGGCGTACCGGTTTCGGCTATTGTTGCTTTCTATGGTGCATATGACCTGGTTAATATGGAAAAGGATACTTTACTGCCTCAGGCAATCGCTTCTGCATTGCCAACCAAAGAGCTTCGCAGCACCTGGAGCCCGATCCGGTATGTAACCCGCAATGATCCGCCGTTTCTTCTCATCCACGGCAAGCAGGACAAATTCGTCTCTGTCGCCCAGAGTGTCAAGTTTGCGCTTGCACTCAAAAAAGCTGGCCATGAACCTCTATTGGCCGTTGTGGAAAATGCCGGACATGGCTTGGTGGAGCGGACCGGCAGCATCAATCCGGATGCGGCGACCATAGACAAACTGATGGTAGGGTTCTTTCTGAAGTCTGCGGGCAGGAAGTAAAGACCTGCTGTCCTATTCAGCCGCCGCTTTCAGCTTTTCACCTGGTGCAAATCTTGAAATCATCGGCGTGCAGGAAACTTGCGATGAAAACGTCAGCACCGAGCTTTCCGGCACCTGTTTCCAGTCACTCGCCTCGTCCTTGTCCAGTGGCTCCGACACCACAACAAGACCTGCCGACGTACACTTGTAATAGAGCGAAGGTGATTGCCCATCGGTCGAATAGCGAAACGCATGCAGCGTCTCACCATCGCCAATGGCGGCTGCAAACTTCAACGGCTCCTTGACCCCGTTGGATCGCATCAGGCTTTCTGCATGCGTGAGGGCGAACTTTAGGCCAGCAACAGGATCCACCTCACCGCCGTGCGACATCGCCATGAGGAACAATAGCTCTGAGTCTGTTGTGCCTTCACGATAAGTATAAAGATCTTCGGATATTTCGTTTTCCAGTGCACGACGCAAACGATGGTAACCACCCACCTGGCCATTGTGCATGAACATCCATTTGCCCATCACAAAC
Organism: Anderseniella sp.; assembly: GCA_049679775.1. Taxonomy (GTDB): domain Bacteria; phylum Pseudomonadota; class Alphaproteobacteria; order Rhizobiales; family Aestuariivirgaceae; genus Anderseniella. Next base: position 9,847 of record JBAUGO010000118.1, on the reverse strand, counting down.
GGATGGCAATTGGCCCTCGACACAGGCGTTCCGGTTGACGATCTGACATGAGCAAAGAAAAACCGTGACTTGATCTGCTGGCAAAGCCCTCGAAGATTGTCATCATTCCACGCAGGAAACGGCTCACGGAACAAGCCGGGGCGTTCAAGCTCGCCATACCAGCCAACGCCAAACCCATCCCCATTGGTTTCGATCTTGGCTTCATAGGCCTTGAGGCTCTGAGCCAATAGCGAGTGCTCTGGTTCGGTCACCAGAGTATCCAGAAAAACCGGTTCACCCCGGTAAACAAGCCATCGGCACATGCAGCGCGCTACCCTATTAGTGGTGGTGTGAGCCGCGATTCGTCACAACCTGATACAGCTCTTTTACAATGGTACTCGCTGTTGTCTGGCATGCAAATGGAAAAACTGCATGGGTCAATGCAGCAAGACCTGCCTGCGTTAGCTTGAAACTGAACCATAGTGCGAAACGCGCATGGCCCAGATAGCTTTCGCCAACGGTCGCAGGATGATCAACAAAGGCTGCGGTGAAAGTGCGGATCATGTGGGTTTCCTCTCCTCAGATGATTTGATGGAAACAGTTTGCCCTGCATCAAGCCGAAAGTGCTCCCAAACATCAAACTGATATGATATGATATTGGGACAAATTCCCACACGAACGCTCACAAGAAGTCAAATGGACCAGATTGATCGAAAAATCCTGACGCTTGTTCAGACCGATGCATCCCTTTCCCTCAATGAGATTGCCGATCAGGTACACCTGTCACGCAATGCCTGCTGGAATCGCATCAGGCAGATGGAGGACAAGGGCGTCATCAAGTCTCGTGTCACCTTGCTGGACCCTGATGCACTGAATGTCGGGTTGACAGTCTTCATCACCGTACGCACCAACAACCACACAAAGGACTGGCTGGAACGATTTAGCCGTGCCGTGCGTGACACGCCTGAAATCATTGGCATTTATCGAACAACCGGGGATGTCGATTATCTGCTTCAGGCGGTGGTGCCAAATGTGAAAGCATATGACGCGCTTTACCAGCGCCTGATTTCCAAGGTGGAATTGTCTGATGTGTCTTCGAGTTTCGTCATGGAAGAGATCAAGCGCACGACTGTGCTTCCACTTGATTATGCGTGATGGAAGTCACAATCCATGCTTGCTGAGAAAGCTTTTGATGGCGCCCCAGCTTTCAGGCGTCAGTGGCACGACATGCCCGCCGCCTGGGATTTCATGAAACTCTTTGGGCGATGTGAAAACATCAAACAGCCTGCGCCCTTCGGCAAAAGGCACCACCGTGTCAACCGTGCCATGCAGGACAAAAACCGGGGACGTGACCTTGGGTGCGAAGTCACCAGACCGGAATTGATCCTTGAGCAAAAGTGACACCGGCAGAAACCCGTACCGTGACCTGGCCAGTGCAAGCATCGAGTAATAGGGTGAGTCCAGAATAATGGCCGCGGGTCGTGTTTGCGCATGAGCTCCTATTTGCACTGCCACGCCGGACCCCAGTGACTCACCGAAGACCACCAGCCTGTCCGGCATGAACCCGCGATCTTTCAAAAAGCTGATGGCGCCTTGTCCATCCAGGATCAAACCAGCTTCGCTTGGAAAGCCCGTTGAGCCACCAAACCCGCGCCAGCTTATCACAAGCACACCATAGCCCTCATTCCGGAACAACCGGAAGCGCTCCACCCTGTCGCCCAGAGTGCCCGCATTGCCATGCAGGTACAAGATCACCCGTTCACCCGGTTTGGGTGGTGCACCGTACCAGGCTTTTAACGTTTCTCCATCGGCGGGAGTGATGGTGACATCCTCAAACCCCTCCAGGGCATAGGCGCTGACAGGCTCATAGCCAACCGAGAGGCTCGCTTGTGGAAAGTACTGAAACTTGCGCTGGGAGACATACATGAAAGCCGCAATGGCAACATATAGAACCAGAACAACAGCAAGCACAGTGATCATCAGCTTCTTCATTTATCCATGCAGCACAAAAGTAAAAAGGCGGCCATAAAGACCGCCTTACACTTAGAGGTTTGTCACGTTCAATCCATTGCCTTGGTAATACCCTCAACCATTTTCTTTGCGTCACCCAACAGCATCAAGGTGTTGTCGCGATAAAACAGGGAGTTGTCGATACCGGCATAGCCAGAAGCCAGTGAGCGTTTTGAGAACATCACTGTTCCCGCGTTCCAGACTTCAAGCACCGGCATGCCAAAGATTGGCGATTGCGGATCTTCCTTGGCGGCCGGGTTGGTCACGTCATTCGCCCCGATCACATAAACAATATCGGTATTGGCAAACTCGGAATTGATGTCTTCCAGTTCGAACACTTCATCATAGGGCACATTGGCTTCTGCCAGCAGCACATTCATGTGCCCGGGCATACGACCAGCAACCGGATGAATAGCGTACTTGACCGAAACGCCAGCATGTTTGAGTTCGTCGGCAAGCTCACGCAATGCATGCTGGGCCTGAGCCACTGCCATGCCATATCCTGGCACAATGATGACGGAAGAGGCATTCTTCAGCATGAAGCCAGCGTCTTCGGCAGAGCCTTGTTTGACGGGCTTTACCTCACCATCAGCACCTGCTGCAGGCCCGGCAGATTCTCCACCAAAACCACCCAGGATGACCGAAATAAACGAACGGTTCATGCCTTTGCACATGATGTAGGACAAGATCGCACCTGACGACCCGACCAGCGCACCCGTGATGATCAACGCTGTATTGCCCAGCGTGAAGCCGATACCGGCAGCAGCCCAGCCTGAATATGAATTCAGCATGGACACCACAACCGGCATGTCTGCACCACCAATTGGTATGATGATCAGCACGCCAAACACCAGTGACAGCAAAACGATCAGCCAGAAAGCGACAGTTGAGGCAGTTGCCATGAACCAGACAATAGACAGTATGATGGCGGCAAAAAGCGCTATGTTTATCATGTGGCGCGATGGCAGCATGATCGGTGCACCAGATACCCGACCCGACAACTTGCCAAACGCAATGACCGAGCCTGTAAAGGTAATGGCACCTATGCCAGCACCCAGCGCCATTTCAAGCAAGCTTGCCGCATGAATATGGCCTGAGGCATCGGAAATGCTGAACGCGCCCGGCGCATAAAGGGCAGCCGCAGCCACAAACACAGCAGCAAGTCCAACCAGCGAATGGAACGCCGCGACCAATTCAGGCATGGCGGTCATGGGAATGTTTTTGGCTGTATAAGTCCCGATCCCGCCACCGATCGCAATGGCCAGAATGATCAGTGCCCATGTGGTAACCGAGCCAACCCCCATCAGCAACAACGTGGTCACAACGGCAATGCCCATGCCGATCATGCCGAACTGATTGCCTTGTCGCGATGACGTTGGGTGTGAAAGCCCACGCAGGGCCAAAATGAACAGGACGCCGGAAACGAGATAGAGAAGCGCTGCGAAATTTGCCGACATCACTTGGCTTCCTTCTTCTTGTACATGGCGAGCATGCGTTGCGTTACCAGGAACCCACCAAAAATGTTCACGCTGGCAAAGATCAACGCGATGAAACCGAACACCATTGCCGCAGTTGAACCCGACGCAATTGCGCCTGCCCCGACCGCCAACAGCGCTCCAACCACGATCACGGAAGAGATCGCATTGGTAACTGACATCAATGGGGTATGCAGAGCCGGAGTGACCTGCCACACAACATAATAGCCAACGAATATCGCAAGCACGAAAATCGCGAGGCGAAACACAAATGGATCAATACCGGTGGCAGCACCTGCAGCTGCACCGACACCATCCGCAACGAGCGCTGCCTGATCAGCCAGTGCCTGAGCCTGTTCAGCCGCGGTTTTTGCAGTCTCTGCCGCGACGCGCGCAGCTTCAGCAGCTTCCTGTGGGGTCATGGACGCCATTTTAGTTGCCCTTCTTGTCTGACAGAACGGGATGAATGATTTCGCCGTCGCGCATCAATCCGCATCCTGTGATGATTTCGTCTTCCCAGTTGACCTTCAATTCACCTTCTGGTGACACCATCAGGTCCACGAAGTTTTGCAGGTTCTTGGCATAGAGCGATGACGCATTGCCAGCGAGCCTGCCAGGCAGGTTTTCCAGCCCCATGATGGTCACACCTTTATGCTCAACAATTTTGCCCGCCTTTGACAGGGGACAATTGCCACCGCGCTCAACAGCCATATCCACAATGACCGAGCCTGACTTCATACTCTCTACCATTTCCCTGGTCACCAGCACCGGAGCCGGCCTGCCAGGGATCAGCGCTGTGGTGATAACGATATCCTGTGCCTTGATGTGATTGGCAACAAGCTCAGCCTGCTTCTTCTGATCTTCTGCTGACAGCTCCTTGGCGTACCCGCCAGCGGTTGCCGCATCGGCCATGCCTTCCACAAAGACAAACTTTGCACCAAGCGACTGAACCTGTTCACCTGCTGCTGCACGGACATCCGTTGCCGACACCACAGCACCAAGCCTGCGCGCGGTGGCAATGGCCTGAAGTCCGGCAACACCTGCCCCCATAATGAAGACGCGCGCGGCTGGCACTGTGCCTGCTGCCGTCATCATCATTGGAAACGCACGTGAGAACTGTTCGGCGGCATCAATTACAGCCTTGTACCCGGCAAGGTTGGCCTGCGATGACAACACGTCCATAGACTGGGCGCGCGTGATTCGTGGCACAAGCTCCATGGAAAATGCTGAAACGCCCTGCTTGGCGAGTGCATCAAAATGTTTCCGATCTCCGTAAGGATCGAGTTGCGCTGCAACCACACATCCCTTTTCCAGATGTTTCACTGCTGCATCAGCCAGACGGCGCACGGATAGAACAATGTTCGCGCCCTTGAATATGCCAGCTCCTTTGACAATCGTGGCCCCTGCCGCCTTGAAGGCATCGTCAGACATAAATGAACCAGCGCCAGCACCTTGCTCAACAACGACCTCAAGACCCTTCTTGACATAGGCCTTGACCGCATCGGGCGAAATGGCAACGCGGGTTTCCCCGGCAGCGGTTTCTGCAGGAACGGCAATCTTCATGAGCAGTACTCCGGTTCACATAAAGTCAGGCTAATCATGTCAGAGAGGCAATCAGGAAACTGCCATGGCAGCCAGCAGTGCGAACACTGCACCAAAGCCGCCGGACAAAAACCAATTAGCTTCCATGCGTGTGTCGATGATCACACAGATCAGGCCGATAATCAGCCCTGCAAAGCCAAGCAACAAATAAATCCCACCGCTTGGCGCGAATGCGAACACGCACAATGACGTGAGAATCATGAAGCAGGCAAAACACAGGGCAACAGAATACTTCACGAATGCTTTATATGTTGCGGCGTGATCGGTGGACCCTGCACGATCAAGTACTTCTGCAGTGAAACGGTTTTCTCCAGACATTGAAACAGCCCCTGAAAATTGGAAAGTTGAAAGAAAAAATCAGACAGACAGTTACCATACGGCCTCCTGTCTCTGGAAATCAACTTGCAATAGTGCCTCAAGCATTTCTACTGGTTCAATCGCCGCACCTTTTCACTTGGTCAACTCGAAAAATGGCCTGCCCTTACCGGTGCGCAATTGCGCTCAAGATGCATCTGTTGGATCAAACAACCATACTGACTTGATTCAGAACGATCATTCTGCTACAAAATTTTACATGCCACGTGCCCCATCATACACACCTGACAATCTCGCAGAACTCGCACTTATGCAGTTTTGGGTAAACGGGTACAACGCCACCTCAATGGACGCACTTGTTCGCTCAACAGGTATAAGCCGTCATGGCATCTATACTGCATACGGGGACAAGCATGCACTCTTTCAGGCCTGCTTCACGAAGTACCAGGAATTGGTCGTCAGCCCTGCATTCTCGGCAGTGGAAAAACCTGACGCCAATTTGGATAGTATTGCAGCATACTTTGAAATGCAGATCACAGCTGCGGAGGTAGCTGGCTTGCCCGGACCAGGCTGTTTCGTGACAAATTCCACGACGGAAATCGCCCCTCACGATACCGATATTCTGAATTTCGTCGCTGAGCACAATGACCGACTGCGAGCCGGATTTCTGAATGTGATAACCAACGTATCAAAATCAAGCACGCATCAGAATGAACTGGACCAAATTGCCCAACTTTGCGTTGTGTTCACCAACGGACTCTGGTCCATGTCACGTGTCACAAGTAGCGCAGAAGAACTGCGTGGATCTGTGGCTTTGTTTCTTCATTTGCTCAAGGACAAATTATCATGACATCGCTCACTCGGACGCGGCAATCGCTCAGAGGCAACACGCCATTTGTCTACGCATTGCTCGCGAATTTCGTTTGGATCAATGTTTCAGAGGTGTTTCGCTATTTCGCTTTCATCATGCCGATGATGCGCAAGGCATTGCCAATGCTGCCTGACGCAGCACCGATGAACCTGACTGTTTTCCTTATCTGGGGACTTTGGGACACAATTCTGGTAATTGCCTCAACTACAATTGTTTGGATGGCTCTCACGATATTTGCGCCGACATTGCGCAATACCCTCGTGGCGGGAACCGGGGTATGGATAACTATCTTTGGTCTGATCTGGATAGGTATCTACAACATGAACCTGACGACATGGCCAGTTGTGCTGACGGCACTCCCCTTGGCGTGGGTCGAGATGATTATTGCAGCACTTATCGTGCGCCGAATTTGCTTTGGAAATGAAGTGGTACATAAATAATCAATTGGTTGTTTGCATTCACCCATCGTAAGGCACTTGCTTTGTTGGTCACGCATACCATCGCAAAATCTGATCAAACCTCGCGGCCGAAAATAGGTCAGCCGAGAGTAGTTTGATCCGGCTGACCCTGTAGCAACTACTGCGCTTTCAATTGGCGCAATGCACCAGCCCAGTCCTCAACATGATGGGTACGAGTAATCTTGCCGCCCTCAATTGTGTGAATATCTATACTCATGATTTCAAAGCTTTTGCCTTTGCCATCGACGCCGAAAAGGGGGCCTTGTGGTGTGCCTGTTGCCTTGCCTCTGACGACCACACGGTTGTCACTCTGGATCATCTCTTCAACTGCCCAGTTCAAGTCGGGGATCAGCTTCGCAAAGCCTCCCATTTGACCGACCAGTTCATCTCCGGATTTCGACTTGCCGGAATAATCGCCAATGCTTTGCCAATCGTCGGCAATCACTGTCTTGAACTTGGCCGCGTGATCCTTGGATGCCGGGTTGCTCAGGAAATCATAGAAAGCCTGAACAGTTTTTTTGTCATCAGCCATGGCAGCGCCCGACATCGGCAAAGCCACGAGTGCAAGCCCCAGGGTTGCTGCTTTCAGTACATTCATTTCGTTTCTCCTATTCATTGGTTCTGCTGTTCCCGGACCGCAACGAACGGCCCTAGAAGGAAAACCATAGACGTGAATGGATAAACCGATAAGATAGCATAAATAGATATCACTGTTCGGAAAATTTGAATTATGTTGGATCAACTGCGCCAAATCGCGATATTCGCAAAAACAGTCGATCATGGTTCCTTCCGTGCTGCCGCAAAGGCGTTGCGTCTTTCACCATCAGTCGTGAGCCACCACATCACTCACCTGGAAGAGCAACTCGGAGTGGCGCTGCTTTACCGCTCGACCAGAAAGCTTTCATTGACCCGGGATGGGGAGCGTTTGATTGGGGCCGCCCGCAAAATGATGGAAGCTGCAGATGCCGGTCTGCGCGCAGTCTCTGACACGGCACCTCAACCCACTGGAGAACTGCGCATAACCGCACCTGCTGTGCTCGCGCAGTCTGCCACCGTCACACGGATAGCGGAGTTTTCCATAGCATTTCCCGGTGTGCATCTGACCCTGGACTTTTCTGATCTACGGCGGGAAGTGATCGGAGATGGCATTGATGTGGCGCTTCGCATGGGATGGCTCAAGGACAGCTCACTAAAAGCGCTCAAGCTCTATGACGTTGACCGCTGTCTTGTTGCATCGCCATCTTACTTGCAAAAGCACCCCGAACCCGTCACCCCCAATGACCTGGAGGATTGGGATTGGCTGGAACTCAGTCAGGTGAAATTGGCGCCGGAATTTCAGAAGGCCGGACACCAAAAAATTGCAATAAAGCCAACGCCCCGCATAAGCGTGAACGAAGCACACGCACTTTATTTTCTGGCAAGGTCAGGTGCTGGACTGGCAATCATACCAGAGTTTCTGACTCGTGAAGATGCTGATGCTGGCTTTATTCAGAAAGTACTGCCTGATTGGAAGCCGACACCAGTAGGTGTGTTTGCAGTTTGGCCCCCCAACGCACCAAAGGAGGGCTTAACCGCATTGTTTGTGAAATTTCTTGCTGAAAAGTAGCTGCTATATGACCGAATTTATAAGCGCAGGCGTTGACCTAAATGTCTTAGTTGGGCTCCAAGTCGAGGTTCAGCCAGCCATGGAGGGGTTCCCAGATGATAGGCTGTAGCGCACCGGTGCGATGAGTTTTATCTTGCCAGTTACAAGTGTTGACTGGCAAAACTGTAAAATCGTTGAAACTGAAAACGGGTACGTGAACTGCATATCCGTCCACCAACCTTCCAACAGAGGCCCTCAACCCGCCTCGATCTGCGGGGCAACGCCTGCCGCATCCAGCGCCAATACCTGACGATCACCAACCGTATCCAGCTGATGTGACTGTAGCGCGTCCTCGAACAATCTGTGGAAGTTCATTTCTGCGCGCAAATGAATGAACACTGACCCAAGTCCAATGGCAGCGCGGTCCATGAACACAAACTCCTTCGGCACCCGCACAGGCCCCTTTTCCTTGAGCTCCTTGTGCACGGTAAAGGCCTGTTGCCTTCCGTACTGCGCGGCCGAGCCGGAGCCATCAGATATTTGCATCACCTTGTCTGTCAAAAGCGGGCCATAGATGAAGCGAGCCCACACGTTCAGGATATCGATCAACTCATTGGTCAGGCCTTTGAACCCCCATATCTCGTAGGCCGACACAATACGCGCACGATCCTCCTCCTGAAGCCCCCGATAAAGCTCAACCACTCCCTTCACGAATGACGGTGGAAACACACGAATGCAGCCGAAGTCCAGCAGGTTCAACCCGCCCGGTCTGCCGTCTTCATTCGCCCAGGCGGTATAATTGCCAAGATGCGGATCGCCATGAATGATGCCATGGCTGGTGAACGGCCGCCACCAGGCCTCGAACATGTTGCGGCACAAAAGGTTGCGTGTTTCAAGATCGTCCTGCTTGAATTCGAGCAGCTTGCGCCCTTCCAGCCAGTCCATCGTGATCAGGCGTTTGGTAGACAAATGAGGATACATGCCCGGCACATGAATGTCCGGTCGGTCCTCCAGCACTGTCTTGTACAACCGCATGTGACCAGCTTCACGTTCATAATCCAGCTCTTCACGAAGCCTTGCGCCAATCTCTCCAGCAATTTCGCTGGTGTCGATTGCCCGGCTCATCTGTCGATGTAATGCAAACAGGAACTTGAGCTGTGACAGGTCTGCTTCCACCGCCGACGACATATCAGGGTATTGCAGCTTGCACGCGACCTGCTGACCGTTTCGCGTCACCGCCTTGTGCACTTGCCCCAGTGATGCTGCCGCTACAGCTTCGCGGTCAAACTGGTGAAATTTTTCCTGCCAGTCCGATCCAAGTTCGGCAGCCATGCGTCGGCGGACAAACGGCCAACCCATTGCGGGTGCTTCATTTTGTAATTGCGCAAGCTCTTGTGCAAACTCGGCAGGCAAGGCTTCGGGAATGGTGGCAAGCAATTGCGCCACCTTCATCAGCGGTCCCTTGAGTGACCCCAAAGCCTGGCGAAACAATCTTGCCTCAGCACCCAGGTCATTATCACCGGATGAAAACGCCCGCCCCGCAGCAACACGC
>JBAUGO010000117.1:0-1684 GCA_049679775.1 Anderseniella sp. | reverse complement strand
GAACAGCCTGAAGCCTCTCGCAAACGCCAGGCAGAGTTTGGGTCCCCGGGCAGATATTTCAATGAAAAATCGCTCAATCAACTTGCCGGAATAGGCCGGGAAAATATCAGGAAATATGCGGCTACATTCGACCAAATCGAGAAAAAAACGGGTGTCGACAAGGAAGTCGTTGCCGCAATATGGGGGCGTGAAACAGCATTTTCCGGTGCAAAAATACCCCATGACGCGATGTCTGTTCTGGCGACACAGGCATATCTGGGCAGGCGGCCGGAGTTTTTCAGGCCCGAGCTTTTGGCGATTCTGGAAATCGCAGAGCGGGGAATTGTGCCGGTTTCAGCGCTGAAAAGCTCATGGGCAGGAGCCATGGGCCACACCCAGATGCTGCCCGGTTTGTACCTGAAATATGCCAGTGATGGTGATGGTGACGGTAAGTCGGATATCTGGAACTCCATTCCCGATGCGCTCGCCACAACTGCCGCATTTCTGCGCGCCAGCGGCTGGAAACCGGGGTTGAGCTGGTCCTATGAAATCGAGCCGTCTGCCTCTCTGGACTGTACGCTGGAAGGCCCTGATGAAGGCCGTCCTATCAGCAACTGGATCTCTGCTGGAGCAACACGCGTGGCCGGGCGCAAGTGGCCGCAAAGCCTCGGCAATGCCAAGGGCTATCTTATCATGCCATCTGGCACGTTTGGACCTGCTTTCATTGCAACAGACAATTACTACGCCATCAAAAACTACAATGAATCAGATCTTTACGTCCTGTATGTCGGCAACCTTGCGGACCGGATTGCAGGTGGTGGTGCGTTCAAGACAGGGTGGAGAGATGTCGATATCTTCACGCGTCCAGCCATGCAGGCGGTCCAGACCAAGATGGTCAAACTAGGTTATAATGTTGGCGACACCATCGACGGACTAATCGGCTTCCGCACGAGAACAGCAACTGGCATGCACCAGAAAAAGCTCAAGATGACAGTGGATTGCTGGCCAAACAAACCATTTATTGCCCGGTTGAAGTGACCTTTTGCTTTTGTATGCTCACACCTGCTGTGCGCAAGGCCAACACGCGCTTTTCGATTGCAGGACGGTAATTCGTTGCAATAGCGACCCGCATCCGTTCGGATTGCTCTTCAGGTGAGTGAGGATAAAGCGCAAACAGGCGCTTGAAAAAAGCCCTCGTATTATCGCTGCAATCAAGCAGGACCTGATCAACAGCAGCCTCAACCTCTATGTCAGCCCTTGGCCCTTCTCGATCCGTAACATCACGATAGCAACTGAACATTTCTTCCTTGGCCAATTCAAGCTCAACTTCGCCACTTACGCTCGCGGCAGGTGCGGCTTGTGCTGGCACAAGTTCGGCCACTTGCTTTCCAGCAGTTGAAGCCGTAGGCGAAACAGCTCTTGCAGCAGCAGGTTGCGTCTCAACAACCGTAGCAGCAGCAATTCGTTGCTCCTCACGAACCTTCAGGACAGCTTCACGAACCGCTGGTACAAATGTCGAGCCAGTCAACTCTTTTGCCATTGTTCGAGACTTTTCCTGACCAAATCTAGCCGCGATGACTTGAGACATCATGGAGAAGGAAGGCTCACACTCGGTCTTGATTGCCTTTGCCACAACAGACTGCAAGTTCAGCTTCGGAACTTCCTGGGCTTGTGCCCTCGCATAACCAGAAATGCAGTCCCGAAA
>JBAUGO010000116.1:0-2176 GCA_049679775.1 Anderseniella sp. | reverse complement strand
GCTTCCAGAGCCTCCGGAGCGGACATGACGGTTGAAGAGGTCGCGGAGGTGACTGGCAATAAAGAAACCAGCGCCAATGCGAAACCTGAGGCCAGAATGATGCGTCTATTTGTTTTCATGACGCCTTTATGGGCCGTTTACTTGCTGTGCACAAATCAACGAATCGCGAGCAGGCCCGTGAGTGATGGCTCTGACATATGACTGTCACGCAATTACACTAAGACTGATTGAGCAAGGAAGGCGTTAGTATTGAGTAACTGAAGTAAGAAAAAAATCCCCTGCGATTTCCTGACAAGGGTTCCGCTATTGGACACCCCACCCTCGCCCCACCCCAAGTCTGAGGCGGAACCTTGTCTCTTCTCTCTCATAACCCCTAAAAAGTTTTCACCAACTGATTAATCCGTTCCAGGGCTTCTTCAATCTCGGCCATGCTGGCGGCATAGGAAATGCGCAAATACCCCTTGCCGTTTGCCCCAAAACTGTCACCTGGTATCAGCGCAACATGTGCTTCACTCAGTATTCTGTCTGCTAATTGTATTGAGCCGATACCAGTGCCTGAGATGTTGGGAAACGCATAAAATGCGCCCCCGGGCATGCGGCATGTAAATCCTGGTATCGCGTTCAACCCGGCAACAACAGCGTCACGTCTTTTTGCAAACGTGGCTTTCATGGCATCGACTTCATCCATCGGACCCGTAATAGCGGCCAGTCCTGCATATTGGGCGGCTACGTTAACACAGGAATGGTCTACCGTGATCAGGCCGCGCACTGCATTGACAAGAGCTTCAGGCCATATGCCAAACCCCAGGCGCCAACCTGTCATGGCAAATGTCTTGGACCAGCCATCCAGAAGGATCACCCGATCTGCCAATGCCGGATACTGCAAAAGTGACCGGTAGTCTGTGTTCTCAAAAACCAGATGCGAATAAATCTCGTCGGACAGAACCGCTACATGCGGGTGCGCTTCAAGACCTTTGGCCAGCTTGTCCAACTCGGTTGCGTCCACCACCCCTCCCGTTGGATTGGCTGGCGAATTGACGATGATCAACCGGGTGGCTGGTGTGATCTGCGACAACACTTCATCAGCATCAAAGCCAAAATTACGATCTTCCCGGATGGCATAGGGTACCGGCCTGGACGAAGCCGCCTTGATCGCTTCACGATAGGGTGGAAAGCCCGGATCAGGATAAAGGATTTCCGTGCCCTGACCCCCCATTACCATGCAGGCAAAAAAGATCGTCACCTTGCCGCCGGGAACTATGACCACCTGATCAGGGTTCACTGATACGGAATATCTCGTGGCAACATTGTGTGCGACAGCCTCGCGCAATGACGGCATGCCAATGGGCGAGGTATAGCCGTGTGGCCCATCCTTTACCGCTTTTAACCCAGCTTCAATCACATGGGCAGGTGGTGCAAAATCAGGCTGACCTATGCCCAGATTGATAATGGGATGGCCTTGCGCCTTGAGCTTCAGCGCCTTGTCCAGAACAAAGAACGCACCTTCTTCTTCCAGGCTGGCAATTGCCGGATTAAGTGTCAAACCTGTCATTTGGTTTTGGCTTTCAGACTTAGGGACCGCTCGCGATAGTAAACATACAATCCGCTTGCCACCACAATACTTGCGCCGACAATTGTAAACAGGTCAGGCACATCTCCAAAAACCAGGAAGCCCAGCAGCATCATCCAGATCATCTGTGTATAAATGAAAGGTGCCAGTGTTGGAGCGGGCGCGATGGTATGAGCCTTGATCAACAAATGATGGGCCAATCCACCGGAAAGCCCCATCATCAGCATGACCACAAACGTGGTGATGTCAGGCGTCTGCCAGTTTGCAAGTCCGAGCGGTGTTGACAGAACCGCCCCGACACCGGATGCCAGCAATAATGACACCAAAGCAGGATCACGCCCACCGATCTTGCGGGTCGTGATCTGGTAAAGCGCACCAATAATGGCAACAACCACTGACAACAACATTGCCCAATGAAAACTGTCTGCTCCCGGACGTATAATCAGCAAAACACCCAGAAAGCCGATGATAACAGCCGCCCAGCGCCTAGGCCCGATGCGTTCGCCGAGCAGGAAAGGGGACAAGGCGCATACCCAAAGAGGGTTCGAGAAAAAAATGGCAGCCGTCTGATCAAGCCTGAGATACTGCAAGGCTATGAAATTAAAG
>JBAUGO010000115.1:0-2560 GCA_049679775.1 Anderseniella sp. | reverse complement strand
CGTCATGCCAGACCGTGAACTATATATACGCCTGACATCGTTTTGGGGCAAAACCATGACCTGCCCTGTCCAGTCCAGTTCCCCTCAGCTTGAACGATCAGGTTCCGCTTTGGTGAGACTGTCATATATCAATGCGACCACTCCGGCAACGATGGCAATATCTGCGATGTTGAAAACATACCAACTGTATGAACCATAGTAGAGGTGGAAAAAGTCAGCCACTGCGCCGTGCACAAGGCGGTCTGTGGCATTGGCGAGCGCACCACCCAGCACAAGGCCGATGGCAGCGGCCACCCAGGCCTTTGCCTGTTGTGCAAGCCAACAAACCAGCACGACACAGACTATCAGTGTCAAGCCGATCAGAATCCAGCGGGTTGCCTGTGAATGTGACGCAAACCAGCCATAGGAAATGCCATAGTTCCAGACCATGACCAGATCAAAGCCCGGCATGACATTCACCGGCTGGTTGGCTGCAATATCGTAAGCCTTGAGCATATACCATTTGTGGGCCTGATCCACGATATAGGTCAGCACGGCCAGACCACCACCCATAACGGACAACGGCCCTTTGAGTTTAACACCAGCCAGCATCAGGCCGTTACACCCAGCTTTGCCCATTCACGCAGTGCATCAGCATCACGAGGGGTTACGTCCGGGTATTCTGGGTCAGAGCCAACATCAGGCGAAACTTTCCATGAGCGCGCGCACTTGGTTCCCGAGGCGCGGGCAGGTACGACCGATACACCACGCACTTCGTCCATGCGCCATGCATCCGCTGGTCCATCGCCGTGCTCGACCCTGGCATCAGACGTGATGCAGATTTCAGCCATGTCAACATTGCTTACCGCCGAAGCCAGCGTTTCATCGGCGATATGAACAACAGGAGCGGCTTCAAGCGATGAACCCATGCGCTTCTCGCGACGCTCAACCTCAAGCGCACCCGTTACCACAGAGCGCACCTTCATGACATTCGCCCACTTTGCTTCAAGCCCTGCATCGCGCCATGCTGGATCGACCTCAGGGAATTGCTCCATGTGAACGCATGAACCTTCGCCGTGACGCTGTTCCCAGGCCTCGTCACATGTGAACACCAGCATGGGCGCAAGCCACGACACGACACAGTCAAAGATCCGGTCAATGGTGGTCAAGGCTGCACGACGCTTGAGCGATGACGGTGCTTCGCAATACAGCGTGTCCTTGCGCACGTCGAAATAGAAAGACGACAGTTCGATATTCATGAAATTGCTGAGTGCGGAAAAGATGCGACGGAAATCAAACTCGTCATAGCCTTTGCGCACCACCCCATCGAGCCGTGCCAGATGGCTCAGCATGAGTTTTTCCAGCTCCGGCATGTCGGCAACTGACACCTTGTCCTCAGGCTTGAAGTGCGCCAGCGACCCCAGCATCCAGCGCACTGTATTGCGCAACTTGCGATAGGCATCGACATTGGTCTTGATGATTTCAGGGCCGATGCGCTGGTCCTCGGCATAATCAACCGACGCAACCCATAGCCGAAGAATATCTGCACCATATTGCTTTATGACATCTTGCGGGGCAACCGTATTGCCCAATGACTTGGACATCTTGCGGCCCTGCTCGTCCATGGTGAAGCCATGGGTCAGCACGGTGTCATAGGGCGCACGGCCACGGGTGCCGCAGCTTTCCAGCAATGAGGAATGGAACCAGCCGCGATGCTGATCGGAGCCTTCGAGATAAAGGTCAGCCGGCCATTTCAGATCATCACGCTGTTCCAGGCAGAAGGCGTGGGTGGAGCCTGAATCGAACCAGACATCAAGAATATCAGTAACTTGCGTCCATTTTGCATGGTCATGCTCAGAGCCGAGAAAACGCTCCTTTGCGCCGTCGGCATACCACGCATCCGCGCCTTCAACCTTGAACGCATCAAAGATGCGCTTGTTGACCGCTTCATCCTTCAGCACTTCGCCATCTTCGCTGACAAACACGGCAATGGGCACACCCCACGCCCTTTGGCGCGACAGCACCCAGTCGGGACGGTCTTCGATCATGCCACGAAGGCGGGTTTGGCCACGCGCAGGCACAAAGCGGGTATCGTCAATGGCTTTGAGCGCGGTGTTTCGAAGGGTTTGTTTTACTTCGCTCGCGGCAGTCTGGCCATTGCCAGACGCCTCCGCGGGGGCGGCCTGTCCGGCCGACGCGCCTTGCGCTTGCCTCGCGTTGCTCGGTTCAGCAATCATCTTGTCCATGTAGACGAACCATTGCGGCGTGTTGCGGAAGATGATCGGCTTCTTCGAGCGCCACGAATGCGGGTATTCATGCTTGAGGCGGCCACGGGCAAACAGGTTGTTGGCCCCGATCAATGCCTTGATGACAACCTCGTTGGCCTTGCCCTTCTCACCCTTGTCGGTGATGACCTGCTCGCCTTCAAAGCCCGGCGCATCGGCGGTGAACCGGCCATCAGGCCCGACGGTGAAGGGGATGGCGGGGTTGATACCGCGCGCTTCTAGCGCGGTTGCATTGTCCATCCAGATTTCAAAGTCATCGCTGCCATGGCCGGGGGCGGTATGGACAAAGCCTGTGC
>JBAUGO010000114.1:0-2324 GCA_049679775.1 Anderseniella sp. | reverse complement strand
TAGTAAAGCGATGACCAGTTGGATGCAAATAGTGCCCAGCGAATGGTGGTGCCATTGCGGTTGGTGCTGACGTACACGCCGCCTGCACGCTCCATGAGAGCTTCAGGAGTATCTATTCCCTCGATCCGGTACGGGTCATCATCGACACGCCCGTTTACAACCCAATAACTGATACCGTCCATGTTTTGCTTACACCGTGCTAGGAGCCAATCGGCCAAGCTCTCTCCCGAATCATGATTATGACCGATTCGAGAAAGAACTCCACAATATGGCCATAGTTCAGAAAACAAACCGTTAACTTTGCGGCACTTCCAAGGATTCCCAATATTGCCGCAAGGTTATATTAAAGTCCGAAGCGATTATTTCTGGGGAACCCCTTTGGCGGCATCCGGCCAGCCTGTGCTCTAAGCCCAAGCCATTCATCAAGCTCGTTTACTGTCCAGTTTCGACCTGAGCTGTCAGTCCAGACAAGCCCTTGAGCCATGGCAAATGTACGAATGTCTGACAGCCCGCCATCTTTGTACTTTTGCAATCGCACACCCTTGCCGCGAGACATTTCCGGCAATTCATCCAGCTTGAAAATCAGCAGTTTCCGATTGTCGCCGATGCAGGCCACATGATCATCGCCTTGCTCTATTATCCGGCAGGCTTGAGCCTCCGCAGGCAGTTTTACATTGAGGACCTGCTTGCCCTTGCGCGTATTGGCAACACAGTCCTTCTCGTCAACCACAAACCCATTGCCATCCGTTGATGCCAGCAACAACTTGCGGTCAGAGTTATGCACAAACAGGGCAACAATTTCATCCACAGCGTCCATATCGGCGATGAGGCGGACAGGTTCGCCATGCCCACGCCCACCTGGCAATTTATTGACATCAAGGGTGAAGAATTTTCCTGATGTATTCAATAACAGTAACTTGTTTGTTGTTTCGGCGTGGAATGTGAAGCGTTCCTTGTCACCGTCTTTAAAGGATATTGCGCTGGTATCCTGCAGGTGCCCCTTCAACGCCCTGATCCACCCTTTTTCAGAGCAAACCACAGTCACAGGCTCCCTTTCGATCATGGCCTCATCCAGGTCAAAATCAATTTCCGGCGCTTCGGCGAATTGCGTCCGGCGCGCGCCCAAGGCCGTTTTCTTGCCAAACTTGTCGCGAGTTTCGCGTATCTCGCCAGCTATATGCATCCATTGCTGCTCATCGGAAGCCAAAAGCGCTTCAAGTCCAGACTTCTCCGCGCTTAAGCCATCGTGCTCTTTGCGGATTTCAAACTCTTCCAGTTTGCGCAATGCCCGCAAACGCATGTTCAAGATGGCTTCTGCCTGAACATCGGTAAGGTCAAACCGCTTGATCAGTACAGGCTTGGGCTCGTCTTCTCCCCTTATGATGGCAATGACCTCGTCGATATTGAGATAGGCAATCAGATAGCCACCCAAGACCTCCAGCCTACGCGCAATCACACCGACACGGTGGTTCGAGCGACGCACCAGCACGTCCTTGCGGTGATCCAGCCATTCCCGCAAAACCTCAGCAAGCGACATGACGCGAGGCACCTTGCCACCCGAGAGCACATTCATATTCAGGGAGAACCGGCTTTCAAGTTCGGTCAGTTTGAACATCTGTTCCATCAGCATGGTCGGGTCAACCGTCCTGCTTTTGGGCTCCAGTACCAGGCGCACATCTTCAGCAGACTCATCGCGCACGTCCCCTAGCAGAGGCAATTTCCTGTCTGTCAGCAACTCGGCTATTTTTTCAACAAGCCTGCCCTTTTGCACCTGATAAGGAATTTCAGTGATGACGATTTGCCAGGTACCGCGGCCAAGGTCTTCGGTTTCCCAAACAGAGCGTATGCGAAATGCTCCCCTGCCCGTCCTGTAGGCTTCGGCAATCTGGTCAGGTGTATCAATGATGATACCGCCCGTTGGCAAATCTGGCCCAGGCACGAACTGCATCAGCTTGTCTATCCCTGCATTAGGGAACTTGATCAGGTGCAATGCGGCATCACACAATTCTGCGGCATTGTGCGGTGGAATGGACGTCGCCATGCCGACGGCAATGCCTGTGGCACCATTTGCCAATAGATTGGGAAATGCACCAGGCAGCACGATAGGCTCTGAGTCTTCGCCATTATAGGTTTCGCGAAAGTCGACGGTGTCTTCTTCAATGCCGTTCAACAAAGCCATCGCAACTTCTGTCAGGCGGGCTTCGGTGTACCTGTAGGCTGCTGCATTGTCCCCGTCGATATTGCCGAAATTGCCCTGCCCTTCAACCAGCGGATAACGCTGGGCAAAGTCCTGGGCAAGGCGCACCATCGCGTCATATACAGCC
>JBAUGO010000113.1:0-5716 GCA_049679775.1 Anderseniella sp. | reverse complement strand
ACCAAACCTGCGCGGCAATCTGCAACGTCAGGTGCGTGACCGTGTGCAGGCAGCGCGAGGCGAGCTGGACAAGCGTGCACAAATAACACAACAGCCACAACCACAACCACAACCACAACCACAACCGCAACCTCAGGCGGATAATGTCAACCGACAGGCTCGTCAGTTCCTGCGCGATGGTGATATTCAAAGAATGAACAATGGCCAGTTGCGCAATACAATGCGTGAAGGCCGTGATCTGCTCAATTCACCAAACCTGCGCGGCAATCTGCAACGTCAGGTGCGTGACCGTGTGCAGGCAGCGCGAGGCGAGCTGGACAAGCGTGCACAAATAACACAACAGCCACAGCCCCAACCTCAGCCAGCTCCTGTGCGTGGGCTGGAGGCGGAAGCGCGTGATTTGCTCAGAGACAACAGGTCGTCTTCATCGCTCAATGATGATCAACTCCGCGAACGTCTCGAAAGTGCGCGCAGGGTCATGGCCAGTCGTGATCTTGACCGGAGACTGTTCAGACAGGTTCGCCGTCTTGCAGCACAAGATGGTGATGAACTGCGCACACGAGTATCACGCCGTGATACCAATCGCGCGGAACGGCGCGAGGATCGCCAGGACGCACGTGCGCTCCTGAATGATCCTCGTTCGGTTCGCCAGTTGAACGATCGCCAGTTGCAGGCACGCATCACATCTGCGCGTGATTTGCTAGGTAGCAAGACCTTGCGACCAGGGCAGAAGGAAAGGCTTGAAGATCTCTTGCGTGAGGCAAGGCAGGAGAAACGCAGGAGACTTCTGGCAGGTCGTCAGGAGCGTCGTGAAACATTGCGCGCAAATCGCAACAACCAGATCGTCATACGAATACCATCGCTGCGTATCGGGCCTGATCGTGATGATATTGCCGCGGCTGAAGCGGATGATGACGATCTTGAAAGACAGCTCATTGCCCCACCACGCAAACGCATTGAACGCACGTACACACGCTCTGATTTTCGCTCCGGCAGACCATCAGCGCGTCAATACATGCCTGCGATTGAGGTTGATACGATCCGCTTTGGGTTCAATGAATCTTTCGTGCGTGAAGAGGAAATTCCTCAACTTGAGCGCATTGGCGAGATCATAGAGCGCATTGTCGCGGGCAACCCCAATGAGGTGTTCCTGATTGAAGGTCATACCGATGCGGTTGGATCAGATGCCTATAACAGGACCTTGTCTGCCAAACGTGCTGATGCGGTACGCTCGGCTATGCTGCAGTTTTTCAATATTGATCAAAGCAATATCGAAACAGTTGGCTATGGCGAGGAGTTTCTGAAGATCCAGACCGAGGAGGAAGAACCTGAAAATCGCCGCGTGACGATCAGGCGTATTACCCCCTTGCTCGGAAGCGCAAACTAGGACTGTGCACCTGGCAAGGGGTACCTTTGCTTTCGATTTATACTCGTGCACCTTGCCAGGGATCAGGGTTTGAACAAGTGATCAGGGTGTCGTGGTGACGCGGCACCCATTTGTCTGTGTCAGGGCGCTTGAAGTCGCGCCAATGCGCGTCTATAAGCTCGACCAGACAAATCACTGAAACAAACCAACCAACTGAAGGAACGACCAATGGCCGTCCAGCGCACCTTTTCGATTATCAAACCAGATGCCACTCGCCGCAACCTGACCGGAAAAATCAACTCAATGATCGAGGGAGCTGGCTTGCGCATCGTTGCACAAAAGCGCGTCCACTGGTCCGAAGCACAGGCGAAGGAGTTTTATGCCGTTCACAAGGAACGCCCGTTCTATATGGAACTGGTGAATTTCATGATCTCCGGCCCAGTTGTCGTACAGGTGCTTGAAGGCGAAGACGCCGTTGCAAAGTATCGCGAAGTGATGGGCGCCACCAATCCAGCTGACGCAGCACCAGGCACCATCCGCAAGGAATGTGCTGAATCCATCGAAGCCAATTCGGTACATGGTTCAGACAGCGCAGAAAATGCTGCCATCGAGATCAAGCAGAACTTCACTGACGCAGAAATCGTCGGCTAGTTTCTTCCAAATGCCAGATTTTAAGGCGGTTCTTCGGAGCCGCCTTTTTTGTTTTGATGTGGTGTTTTTAACTGAGCGTAATCGCCTTGCAATCATCAAGGTTTCCTGCCAAACCACGCCCATCATGAAAACACATCAGTACTTGATCGCCGTTGCTGCAATGGCAACAATCATCGCCGGGTCAAACTTCCTGGTCCAGTTTCCTGTTCTTGCGCAAATTGGCGCTTTGAATCTGGCGGATCTGTTGACCTATGCCGCATTTACGTTCCCGGTGGCTTTTCTGGTCACGGACCTCACCAACAGATTGTTCGGATCAACCGCTGCTCGCAAGGTGGTATTTGCAGGCTTCGTGATTGCTGTGCTTGTGTCGATTGTGCTGGCATCACCACGCATTGCCATCGCGTCGGGATCAGCCTTCCTCATTTCGCAGCTGCTGGACGTGTCTATCTTTGACAAATTGCGCAATGGTCAATGGTGGAAAGCCCCGCTGGTTTCGTCATTCCTCGGGGCAATCATCGACACGGCGATATTCTTTTCATTCGCCTTCTCCACAAGCTTTTCGTTCCTTGGCGAGGGTCTGGACTTTGCCGTGCAACCAGCCCCGTTGCTTGGTGTTTTGGCGACAGAAGCGCCACGATGGGTGTCGTGGGCGCTTGGCGATCTTGTTGTAAAGGTTGCCATGGCGCTTGTGCTTTTGGCGCCTTACTCGATTTTGCGACGCAATCTTGAGCAGGCTTTGAGCAAGACAACAACAGCCTGAAGACTAAACAGGCGTTTACCATTCATTAACCATAACAGCGCACTCTGGCTTCCAACGATTTTGGGGATCCGGCTGGGCACTTTCTAACGCGCGTCCACATGACTAATGTGAATCATGTGGCGGCACTAAGGAGACTGTTATGTCAATGAAAGCCTACGTCTTGCTTGCCATGCTTGTTGTCTTGTTTGCATGGTCAACGTCGCCAGTTCGCGCTGAGCAATCTTCGAACAGGTTCTGCGCAGAGAGAAATTCCATTACCGACAAGCTTGCTACAAAGTATGATGAGCAACGCTCAGGAATGGGTCTGGTCGGCTCATCGGGCATGGTCGAGCTGTTCACTGCCGACAGTGGCACATGGACAATCGTGGTTACACAAACCGATGGTACATCGTGCATTGTCGCTGCCGGCAATTCATGGGCCGACTATGTCCGCAAGCCGAAACTGTCCGGCCTGTAATCATCATCCGATAATCACCGTTATTATCATGCTGACAAAATATGAAATTGTCGCCAGCGATCCAAGCAAGATGAGCAATTTGCAATCGTAAGTCACGGCACGTACTCCTTTTGTTGGAGTTGTTGTTGCCAGTAACGCTACATCACAAGTCAATCACCTCGCTGTGAACGATTGCACATTGCGGAAAATGCCTCACTTCATGAGCCTATGCCCTGAGCCTTTCATTTTCAGGGTCCCAGGCCGGCTGGGCGATGATGCGGGCAGGGTGCATTTCGTTATAGATCATGATCTCGAATTCGCCATCCATTTTTGCCTTCTTCGGATCAAGGTAGGCAAAGGTCAGTGATTTCTGTACGGCGTGACCGTAGGCGCCACCGGTTGTCAGACCGACAATTGAGCCGTCCTGATAGATCGGTTCATTGCCCATGCAGTCAGAATCGGTTGCATCCATTTCCATGTAGACAAGCTGGATGCGAGGGCCCTGCTGCTTTGAGGCAAGGGTTGCAGCCTTGCCGGTAAAGTCCTTGTCGAAGCGGCAGAAGCGCTCCATGTCTGCCTCGATCATGGAGATTTCCTGGGTCAGTTCAGAGCCCCATCCTCGATAGGCTTTTTCCATGCGCAGTGAGTTCATGGCATATGTGCCGAACAGCCTGAGCCCCATGGGTTCACCGGTCTCCATCAACGCATCAAAAATGGCAGGCAGACCCACCATGGGCGCATGGATTTCCCAACCAAGTTCGCCAACATATGACACGCGCAACAGACGCACGTCCTTGACCCCGGCAATGGTTGCGACCGTGCCCTTTAGCCATTTCAAACCGTTGTTTGACAGGTCTTGCGATGTGTGTGGTTGAAGAATGTCACGGGCAAGCGGCCCAGACAGAACCAGCACGCCATAGTCGTCGGTTATATCGGTGATGGTGACAGTCTCATCCTTGTTGCGTCGCCAGCGAAGGGCGTCCATGTCGTGCAGTTGTGCAACCGCAGCAGACAGTACGTAATAATGATCATCTGCAATTCGGGTGATGGTGATTTCACTTTCGATGCGGCCATTTTCCTTGATGAGATGGGACAGAACGACACCGCCATCTTTTGCCGGAACCTTGTTGGCACAGATACGCTCGAGGAAGGTGTGCGCATCTTTGCCTTTGACGTCGAATTTGGCAAAGGTGGAAAGGTCCATCATGCCACATGTTTCACGCACTGCCTTGCACTCGGCGGCAACATGTTCGAACCAGTTTGACCGGCGGAAAGAGTATTCCTCACCTTTGCCCGATGGGTCGAACCAGCGGGCGCGCTCCCAACCGAATATTGCCTGGAACTGCGCACCGCGCTTTTTCAGTCGGTCGTAAATGCTTGAGGTGCGAAGCGGGCGTTTGTCCATATGCTGCTCACCGGGGCGGTAGCAATAGTACATATGCTGGTAGTCGACCACTGACAGTGTGGATACATAATCCTTGTCAGCCCAGTTGCCGAAACGGCGTGGGTCAAACTCGGCCATGTTGATGTCGGTTGCTCCGTGCACCATCCACTGGGCGAGGTACTTGCCTGCACCTGCGCCCTGGCAGATCCCGATCGAGGCACCGTTTGCCATCCAGTAGTTCTTCGGACCCGGTGCAGGACCGAGCAGGAAGTTGGCGTCTGGTGTATGCGTGATGGCACCGGAAATAACAGACTTGACCCCGGCATTGGCAAAGATCGGCATACGCTCAGTGGCCTTTTCCAGCCACGGCATCAGGCGATCAAGCTCAGGAGTGATCAATTCACTTTCAAAATCCCAGGCGGGTGGGTTGCCGTCCCAGCACACATGCGCGCCTTCGGTCTCGTACGGGCCAACAAGAACGCCGTTGGTTTCTTCACGCAGATAGGAGTGTGAATACGGATCACGAACGACCGGCAGCTCACGCTCCATGTCGATCAGTTCCTGCACAGGCTCGGTGATGATGTAATGGTGCAGCATGTTGCAAATCGGCACGTTGTGACCCGTCCATGCACCAACTACGTCAGCATAAGAGCCAGCAGCGTTGACAACGTGTTCACACACGATATTGCCTTTGTCCGTGATCACCTTCCATTCGCCGGTCGGCAACAGTTCGATGTTCTCAACCATGGTACGGCGGTAAATTTCAGCACCACCCTGACGTGCTCCTGCCGCCATGGCGTTGGTAACGTCGGCAGGTGCCACGTGGCCATCGGTTACGGTCAGATAACCCATCTTGACACCAAAGGTTTCAAGATAGGGGTGGTATTGCTTGATCTCTTCAGGCGAAATAAGCGCTGCTTCATATCCGATCAGCTTAGATACGCCGTAGACGCGCTTGAACCACTCGACTTCCTCGTCGGTGATGGCAAGGCGAATACCACCGCAACCATGCCATGACACGGCTTCTCCGGTCAGTTGTTCCAGCTTGGGATAGAGAAGGGTGCCTTCATTGTGGATCTTGGCCAGGTTGAGGGAGCCGGTAAAGTGCGGGCATTGCCC
>JBAUGO010000112.1:0-5005 GCA_049679775.1 Anderseniella sp. | reverse complement strand
GAACAGGGGTGAGCCCTTCAATGGTGACATCAGTATCAACTGATTGTTGAATGGTGCCCAATCCAGTAATTGGTGCAGCTTGTGCGCTAGTGATAAAGGTGAATGCAGTCACCGTGCTGACAGTGAGCGCCAGGAGGATTTTCTTCATCGGGTATCTCCATTTTTGTCGTGTTATTTGTAACGGTTCTCTCACGCTTGACCCACAAAAATGTTATCATTTGACAAGTCGCCTGTCTTGTCAAAACTGAATTTTTATTAATGCGATTGCAAGTGGTTGATTTGAAATGATAATTTACTGAATGCTGACCAATGCTCGGCACTCTTGAGGTAGCCAGGCGAGGTTTTGTCTTGGCACTGGTTTCTTGCGGGGAATCGGCACTCCGTTGACGATGGTTGGTGCCTTTGGTGCTGCGGGACGTGTTTGACTGACCCAGGGTTTGTCTGAAAACCAGTAAGCCAGCTCCTCGCCGCATCCAGTTCCATCCTTGGGGCTGGGGGTTGCCTGATCTTTGCACTGTGGGGACCCGGCAGGGCATTTCATTCTGATGTGGAAATGGTAGTTGTGACCCTTGAGGGGGCGCACCTTGGCGAGCCATGCGCCTTTGTTACCAGCCCAGTCACAAAGGGCTTTCTTGATCGGAGGGTGCACAAATATGCGGCCAACTTCGGGATAAGATGCAGCGCGCTTGACCAATTGCGCGTGGGCATTGGTCCAGCGATTGGGGTTGATGCGCTTGCGGTCGAGCGTCATGAGGGTTGCTGACATGCTTTCGCGCTCTTGCCGGGTCAAGGTCCGGTCTGGCATGGGGGTAAACCAGATGTCTGCATCAAGCCCTGCCTGATGCGATGCATGTCCGGTCAGCATGGGTCCGCCTCGCGGTTGTTGAAGGTCGCCAACCAGCAATCCGTTCCAGCCATCGCTTGCCTTTGCTTCAGCGGCGAAGCGTTTTACCAGATCCACAAGTTTCGGGTGCCCCCATGCGCGGTCACGTGAGGGGCGCATAACCTGCCAGGCAGGTCCGTCTGCTGGCACCTGGACGGCACCCGCGATACAGCCGCGAGAATAAGTGCCGAAAACTTCAGGTTTCAAAGGAGCAGGGCCGTTGACGCGGCCGAAATATATCTTTGCCGGGATGACATCAGAGATTTCGGGAAGCGGTGGTTTTTCCTGGTTCTGGACTGTGCCCTTGCTCTGTGCGAATGCAGTGGTGGCTATTATGCTTAGCACAAGCATGGCTGATCCTGCGCAACGGGCAAGGATGGATAGTTTGTAGAAAAGCTTATTTCTTGCGGAATGCATCCAGGGAAACCACCGTTGTATCATCGTTTGATGCCTTCACTGGGGCATCCTTGTCGTTTGTGTTGCTGCCTTCAGAGGCTGGAAGTTCTTGTGCCGCAGACGGATCGGGCTCGTTGACTTGTTTGTCGTCATCGGCTGTCTCTTGTTCCAGAATACCAGCTTCGAATTGTAATCCAAACTGCACAGTTGGGTCAAAAAAGCCCTTGATGGCAGCAAACGGAATGACCAGTTTTTCCGGTATATTGTCGAATGATAACTCAACCTGAAAATACCTGTCAAAAACCTCCAGATTCCAGAATTGGTGTTGCAGGACGATAGTCATGTCTTCGGGGTATTTGGCACGGATCCGCTCTGATACGGATACGCCTTTGAATGAGGTGTCGAAAGAGATGAAGAAATGATGTTCGCCTGGCAAACGACTACCATCACGAACAACACGCTGCAGGGCAAGTTTTACCACTGAGCGCAAGGCGTGTTGCGTTAGCAAGTCATATCTCATCAGGTCTTCGGGCACTTTTTCACCGTCACTCAAGTTATTTTCCCTTTAACGTGGTGATTCTGTTTTCGGCTCACAGTGTACTACCTGAAGGTGGTAATTGTAATGGGCAGAAAAGTGGGGGCTTCTGTTGCCAGGTGCCCCCGAACCCCGCCTGAACCTGCGAAGGCTCAGGACTTTAGATTGAAGCGATCGAACTGCGTTACGCAGCCAGACGTGCTTCCGCATAGTTGTCGTTTGCAACTACTAAAGTAGCCCGATAACGGTGGTACAATACCGAGCAAAAGCAAACCCTTTACGCCCTCGTCGATCCTGGTTCACCCCCATCAGATAATGCTGAATGAGGAAACTGGTTCCGCCACCTGCTGACATGATCAGCACTATATGGTGGAGGTGCCGGGTACTGCCCCCGGGTCCGAATGGTTTATTACGATCGCCATTTATCGCCATAGCCGATGCGAACACCGGCAAATTCAATATAGGTGGTCATTGCGGTAAAATAAAGCCTCACAATGATTTGTTCGGTCGTGATTGAGTGTGGTGTGTATGTGGCGGCAATGATCACTATATGATGATCGGTAGTGATAACCCAACACAGGAGTTTAAATCATATGATGAACCGCCGCATGTTTGCCTTGACGATGATGTCTGTCCCGCTGGTCGCCGGCTTTTCCGGTGTGGCACTTGCTGGCAAGCCTGAAATCTTTACCGGGCTTGTGGAAGGCAAGGGAGCTGCTGGATATGATGTGGTTGCCTATTTTACAGAGAGCAAGCCGGTTGAAGGCAAGGCCGAATTTTCAACCGAATGGAAAGGTGCTACCTGGCAGTTTTCCAGTGCTGAAAACCTTGAAAAGTTCAAGGCAAGCCCAGAAGCCTATGCTCCCCAATATGGTGGGTATTGCGCCTATGGCGTGTCTCAAGGTGGATTGGTTAAAGGTGAGCCGGATTTGTGGAAAATCGTCGATGGAAAGCTCTATCTGAATTATTCCAAGGGAGTTCAGTCAAAATGGGAGCAGGACATTCCAGGCTTTATCAATACTGCCAATGAAAAATGGCCAACAATCCTCAACTAGGCGTTGTGGGTAAGGTCGATATTTTGCCTTTTCTTGAGGGCATAATCTGTTAATGTTCATTAACTGGTGAAGCCTGCAATTTCATCAGTTAATGTTTCATCGTACCCAAAGGGGGAGTTAATGGCAGATAATTCAAAGCACTATGAAGACGTTGCAAAGTTTGCAAGCAATGTGAACAACACCGCAGTGGACAATATCGTGAAGTATTGCGGTATTGCGTTGCGTTCAAAAGATGCCTCACTGGTGTCATGTTCCGATCCTGCGGAGCTGGGTCGCGTACGCGATGGCTTTGCTTCCAAGAAGCTGGGTCTGGCAGGTGATGCAGCCGACAAGGCAATGGCAAAGGTTTGCGAAAAGATGAAGAGTGACAAGACCAAGTCTCGCGTCACATTCTATTATCTGCTTGCCGAAGAAACAGGCACAATGGCTCATTTGAGCTGATCTGTTTCTATAGTCAGATATTTCTGATGTTGATGGCCACCGGCAAGAGATTGTCGGTGGCTTGCTTTTTGGACTACGATGATCCGGAATATGCTTTAGGAGAATCGGAACATGCAGCAATATCTGGACCTGCTTCGTCATGTGCGCGACAACGGCACCCAGAAGGGTGACCGCACCGGAACGGGTACGTTGTCAGTGTTCGGCCATCAAATGCGTTTTGACCTTTCAAAGGGCTTTCCGGTTCTGACCACCAAGAAACTGCATCTGCGCTCGATCATCATCGAGCTGTTATGGTTCCTGCGTGGCGATACCAATATCAAATGGCTCAAAGACAACAATGTGTCGATCTGGGATGAGTGGGCTGATGAGAACGGCGACCTGGGGCCCGTTTATGGGCATCAGTGGCGCTCATGGCCTGCGCGCGATGGCGGTACTATCGACCAGATTGCTGGCCTGGTTGAGCGTATCAGGAAGTCTCCGGACTCACGCCGCCTGATAGTGACCGCGTGGAACCCGGCTGATGTTGACAAGATGGCATTGCCGCCCTGTCACTGTCTGTTTCAGTTCTATGTCGCGGACGGAAAATTATCATGCCAGTTATACCAGCGTTCGGCAGATATCTTCCTCGGTGTGCCGTTCAATATCGCGTCCTACGCGCTGCTGACACACATGATTGCCCATGTCACCGGCCTGAAGGTGGGGGAGTTCATCCATACCCTTGGTGATGCACACATTTATTCCAACCACCTGGAGCAGGCGGATAAGCAACTCAACCGCATGCCATTGCCTCTACCGCGACTTGTGATGAAGCGCGATGTGAAAGCGCTCGACGAGTTCGTGTATGAGGATTTCGAGATTGTTGGCTATGAATCGCATCCGCACATTTCTGCTCCGGTTGCGGTATGAGTGTTGTTGTTCGTGAAGCACGCGCTGGCGACGGGCCGTCCATTCATGCGATTATTATGGCGCTGGCTGAACACCAGCAGGAAGCACATCTGGTAACTGCTACCGCACACGAACTTGAAGCAGCACTTTGTGCACCTCACGATGAACGCGGCTGTTTGCTGGCTGAGCTTGATGGTCAGGTGGTCGGTCTTGCTTATTGGTATTCGATATTCACAACCTACAAGGCTCAGACAAAGCTTTACATGGAGGATCTTTGTGTGTTGCCACAGGCCCGTGGCACCGGTGCAGGAATTGCCATGCTCAAGGCGCTGGCGAAAATTTGTGTTGAGCGTGGTTACCCCCGATTTGAATGGCTTGCCATGGATTATAATGATGTTGGGATTGAGTTTTACACACGCCTCGGTGGTAAGGTGAAGCAAGGTGCCCAGACCTGGCAGATGTGGGAGCCGGAGATTAAAGCCCTGGCGGAGGCAGTATAATGCGCGTATCTGCGGTGGTGGCTGCATCTGACAACAATGTCATCGGCAAGGACGGTGGTTTACCGTGGCATGTTTCATCGGATCTCAAGCTTTTCAAGGAAATCACGCTTGGCAAACCGGTTATCATGGGAAGGCGAACCTGGGAAAGCCTGCCGCGCAGGCCATTGCCTGGCAGGCGCAATATCGTGATAACACGTAACTCAGACTATGAAGCAGAGGGTGCGGAACTGGCACGTTCGGTTGATGAAGCGCTGTCGTTATGTGCTGGTGAAGATGAGGTCTCGATTATTGGAGGCGGACAGGTCTATGC
>JBAUGO010000111.1:0-5747 GCA_049679775.1 Anderseniella sp. | reverse complement strand
CGATGAAGCAGGTCTTGATCATGTCACTGTGGAAGCCCTCTCCGTCGAAGGCGGTGATCATTATGATCCCGTCGCCAAGGCTGTTCGCCTCAGCCCGTCGCTTCATGATGGAAAGTCCGTGACAGCCGTTGCGGTTGCTGCCCATGAGGTTGGCCATGCCTTCCAGGATGCAGAAGGCTACAGGCCCTTGCAATTGCGCACCCGCATGGCTGGTGCAGCCCGGAAAATCCAGGCCGTTGGCACTGTCATTCTTGTTGGGGCGCCTGTAATTGCAGCCATGACCCACAAACCGTCGATCATGATTGTTCAAATGGCGGCTGGTTTGGTCATTATGGCAACCGGCATCCTTGTTCATATCATCACTTTGCCCGTTGAATACGATGCCAGCTTCAAGCGCGCCCTGCCAATTCTGGAAAAAGGTGAATACCTGCACCCAGATGACTTGCCTGGTGCGCGCAAGGTATTGCGTGCTGCTGCTTTCACCTATCTAGCCGCAGCCATGGTTTCCCTGCTCGATGTCATGCGCTGGTTGCGGGTCTTGCGGTTCTGACAAACACTCTATTACTGGTTGCCAAATTATCCTTAATTTGAGTGACTGGTTTAAACTCAAGGTAGTCTGACCCTTCTATATTGTCCGATATGATTCAGGCCCGTGATGGGCTGAGGAGGATAGTATGAGTGTCTTGGCTCCAGCAGATGACGCGTCGGATAACGAGCGCCGCGATGAAAGTCGCGTCAACGGTTTGCGCAGTGGCGTTGTCGTCAGCGTAGATGGTTCGCAACGCGAAGCGTGCGTGGTAGGCAATTTGTCAAAAAGCGGTGCCCTTCTTCTCGTTGAGCAGTCAGAGCTTATGCCGGAGCAATTGCTCCTTCTGATTGATGGTGAAAGCACACGTCGACCGGCCTCCATTGTTTGGCGCAGACCCAATGCAATTGCTGTCAGCTTCCTTACCGGACAAAAAGATAGCAAAATCACAGATGGCTGGATTTTCCCGCCAACAGAGTAATTCTCGAAGCTTCTTGGGGAGAGATGAAATGGCAATGTTTGGAACAGGACACAAGGACGGAGCGCACAGGCGCCGATCCGAGAGATATGATTGCAAACAATTTGGCACTCTTATCAGTCCATGTGGAAACTTTACAGAACCCTGCCTGGTTCTCAATCAGTCACACACAGGCGCTCTTGTCGAAGTTGAATGGGCCGACGACGTAGGCGATGACCTCATGCTCGTGGTAGATGGTGACAAGTACCGTCGCCCTGCCCGCGTTGCCTGGCGCGACAGCTTCCGTCTTGGTATCGAATTCATCCAGCAGAGTGATTCACCTGAGAACAGGGGCAACTGGATTTTGCCACTCCCGGTACAAAAATCCTTGCCGGACGATTATTTTGACTAGGGTGTGATTTACAAGGCTTACTTGCCGCCACCCGCAATTGGCTCAAAAATTCTCCAACCAAGGCCGCAACTCTGATTCCATTGTCCAGGCGGAACGATTCTGTGTGGCAAGCTGCCAGTAGTGTTCAGCGATTGCATCAGGATCGAGCATTGAATCCGGTTGCCCTGGCTTGTCAGCGCGCTCTGGCCGCGTTTGCGACCTGATACCACCATCAATGTTCACATGAGCCACATGAACGCCTTTTGGCTGTAGTTCCCGCGCCATGGATTGCGCCAATCCTCGCAATGCAAACTTGCCCATGGCGAACGGCGCGGACATGGAATACCCTTTCATTGATGCGGACGCGCCAGTAAAAATAATCACTCCCGATCCAGCCGCTGACATGCGCTTTGCCGCCTGCCGTGCCACCAGAAAGCCGCCATATCCGGTTACCATCAAGGTTTGATAAACCTCATCAGGGTCCAGATCGACAATTGATCCGCGCACCCGGTATGAGGGATTGTAAACCACCACGTCAGGTGTTCCGGCTTTTGCCTTGTCGAGGCTTGCAAACAGAACATCTACCTGGTCTATCTGTGATGCGTCACACTCATAAACCTCACCATTCAATTCACTGGCCAGGTCACCAAGTTTGTCCGTGTTGCGGGCTGCAAGTGATACAGACAAGCCTTCACGATGAAACCTGCGTGCAATGCTGGCTGACAAACCCGCACCTGCACCGACGATAAGAATATGCTTGAATGCGGCTGCAGACTTCGTTGTCATGTCATCGTGTCCTTCGTTTGTGAACTGGAGAGAGAACCTAAATGCCGACTTGTAGCATAGTGAACCTTGAACGCCATGGCGTTGGCACTCAACATTCCCTGAAAGTCTGGCGCTTTGGCAAGCCGGGCGCTGCGCCCAAGGTATACATACAGGCATCAATGCACGCAGATGAATTGCCGGCAAGTCTTGCCGCGGCAAAACTTGTCCCGATGTTGATCGCCGCCGATGAG
The DNA here is from genome assembly GCA_049679775.1 of Anderseniella sp. Lineage (GTDB taxonomy): Bacteria > Pseudomonadota > Alphaproteobacteria > Rhizobiales > Aestuariivirgaceae > Anderseniella. The sequence continues at coordinate 3,357 of JBAUGO010000111.1, read as the reverse complement.
GCCGGCAAGATCAAAGGTGAAATTATCGTCGTGCCGGTTGCCAATCCGATCGGACTGAATAATGTGACATTGATGTCCCATAACGGCCGATACCACATGCCCACGGGAGAAAACTTCAACCGCGGCTTTCACGATGTGTCTGAAACAGTGCTTGAGGCCATCGATGGTAAAATGGCCAATGGCAGACAGGCTGACACGATCTTGGTCAAGTCAGAAATTGCCAAGGCACTGTCTGCAGCAAGGCCTTCCAACGAGGCGCAAAGCCTGCGCTTGAAACTCATGCAGCTTGCCTGTGACGCCGACATCGTTCTGGATTTGCACACCGATTCAGAAGCGCAAATGCACCTGTACCTTGATGAAGATCACTGGCCTGAAGCCTCTGACCTTGCTGGCCTTCTGGATGCACGAGTTGTCATGTTCGCACGCGCGTCTGGTGGTGGTCCCTTTGAAGAAACGATCGCCTATCCATATGTGAAAGCGCGTGAAGTCTATGGTGCGGATGCAGTTGATTTACCGCTGACTGTGGTTGTGGAACTGCGTGGTGAGTTTGATACCAGTCACGAATTGTCCGACAAGGACGCCGGGGCACTTTACAGCTTTCTATGCCATCGTGGTGTCATATCTGATCATGTCAGTGACATCCCACAATTTGACGGTATTGCCGCGCCGTTCACCGCGACCGATACTCTGACTGCAAAGGCTGCGGGTATTCTGGTCTTCGTTGTCGAGATTGGTCAAATGGTGAAGTCCGGCCAGGTGATTGCCGAAGTCATTGACCCCATGGCCGATGGTAACATCGTGGTTGATCAGGTCAGGGCCAGTACGGACGGGTTGTTTTTTGCACGCCCAAACCAGCGGCTTGCGTGGCCAGGATCATCGGTGGGAAAAATTCAGGGAACAAGGGAACTCTCTCACCGAACGGGAAATCTTCTCTATGACTAGAATGGCCGTCTTATTTCTTATCCTGCTTAGCACAAGTGCCTATGCCGAAACCGGCAACCGCTTCAGTGCAGTTGTACTTTCAAAGTTCTGCAATTCCTCACACGGGTCTGCTTACGATGACGGCATCTGTGCAGGTTACATCACCGGCATTGGTGACATGATGATGGCCGAACCTGGCATGGACCAGAAACTCTGCATGCCGCGTGATCTGTCCACATCTGATTTCTCGAAACTTGTCACACGTCACCTTGCGCGCCACCCGGACGACGTGAATAAACCTGCCTCAGAAATCGTCCGCAACGCATTGCTAAAGGCTTTTGCGTGCGGATAAATCAAGTGCTTGTGCTGGCAATTTCAATTGCTCGTAAAATCATGAGAATATATATTTATCGTTTCAAAACAATTGCTTGTGCCACGATATTATGTTCTCCGTTAAAGCTTATAGAGGGGGACCCATAGAGCTCGTAACCGTCATCAAGTGCAGCCGAAATGCGTTCACAAAACGCCTTGTCATCCTTACCCGTCAAAAGCCTGTAGCGCAGTTTCTCAGTTGTCATTGGAAAACACTGCCCGCACATGTTCAATGCTGCGGTCCTTATCGGTTACGGTGAAACTCTGGAAAGCACGAGCCGTCAATCCCAGGCTTTCGAACCTCATGATTTCAGATCGGCTGAGCGGCCATGGCGGACCTTTGATCTCATCATCTTCGCCACGTGTTCTGCAAATCACCAGGAGCTTTCCACCCGGTGCAACAAGACTTGCCAATGCGTCGAAGGCCTGCCTCTGTTCCGGCTGTTTCAATGCCTGAAGCGTATAGGTTTCATGGACCAGATCAAACGCACCGAGCCACTCAACAGGTGGATCAAGCAGGCTTGCAGTCACATATTCAACACGCGTTTCGGGGAACCGTTTTTTCGCCCAGTCGATTGCCACTGGTGACAGGTCAAACGCGGTAACATCATAGCCGGTTGCAGCAAGTGCTTCAGCATTATCGCCAAGCCCGCAGCCAACATCGAGGGCCTTGCCTTCGTGAATTTCACCAGAGCGCGCGATCCACTCGGCAAGGCCAGGGTGCGCTTCCTCATCGGCCCAAGGCACCATTGCAGTATCACCTTCAGCTCGAGAGTAGACTTCATCAAACCAGGCAAGCGGTTCGCCACGTGCTTCTGCTTGTGCCTGGATCGGGCCGGTTGCCTTGCGAGCAGCCAGTCTGCGTTCAGCAAAATTATCGCTCATTCGGTGCGTCCTTCATCTGTCTTCGTGCTGTCACCAGTCGTCGCCTTTTTCACCCAGCTTCCGCGCTCATCCTGTTGCCAGTATGTAGCCGTAAATCCTTCAGCCGTTACTGATTTCCATTTGGTACGTGCTGCTGCAACAGCTACTTCATCATTTCCATCAAACATGATGATGTAGCGTTCCAGGTCATGCGGCACTGCCATGTCAGCTCCGTCAACCAGAAACCTGACGCGCGCGTTGTTTGGATTGTCCGTTTCCGTAGTCAGCCAGACAGGTTGATGTTCGCTGTGACCATCAGCCTTGCTGCCATGGGCGAGAAACTCATCATCCTTCCACTGCCAAAGCTGTGAGGATATAGCTTCAATTCTTTCGTCGCTGACCGTCTGCACAACAGCGCGCCAACCACGTTCCATGGTCTTTTTGATCAATAGCGGCAGAACGTCTTCCAGACGTGCCCGCTCCAGGTGATAGAAGAAAACTTCGGTCATTACATTGTGATACCCATGGCAGCGATATTGCGCCATGGTTTTTTCCACGATCCCACGTTAAAGTCAGTTCACATTAAGTATGTGAGGTGACAAACATGAAGGGAAAACCCATGAAAAATATGCTTTTTGCGGTTTTAACCGGTCTGGCAATCTTTAGCCTCCCGAGCTCTGGCGCAAGCGCAGCAGGCATTTGCAATTGCTGTACAGGTGAAGTTGAGGAACTCTGCAAGTCTGCATGTAAAGCAGCAGTCAAACAGGATGGCATTTGCCGACCAGCCGCTTTTTTCGGTGACGCCCCTGGCATTGGTGGCGACACCCCACTCAATGGTTTCAGCTACAAGAACCTGAGCCTGGATGGCGCCACACCGATTGAGCTTGAAATCATTCGTCGCTGGCTGGAACGCGAAAGGCGCAAGATGGAGCGTACCGCGCGTCGATCACAGCGCAATTACCGCCGAGGTCGCATCAGTTCAGAACAATACAAGGCTTCCCGTTCATTCCGCGAAGAAGCGATCATCAACTACCAGCTCGGCATTCAGGAATATATAAGTCAAACAAAATGACGTTAACGTAAAGGTCAATTTTCGTAATTATCAGCTACAAGCTTGTCAAGCAGTCTGACACCCCATCCAGACCCCCAGGACTGGTTTATGGGTGACTTGGGCGAATCCATTGCTGTTCCCGCGACATC
>JBAUGO010000110.1:0-5670 GCA_049679775.1 Anderseniella sp. | reverse complement strand
CCAACCACCCTCTCTCACGGTTATTCTCACCGCGCTCAATTGCCGTTGCAGGTGGCAGGGTCGCAGAAAGCGTGATCAATGAACTGCTCAAACTGGGATACACCGGCAAGATATGGCCCGTTAACCCCAAGCGCAGTTCCATGGCAGGTATCGAGTGCTTTGCGCGTCTGGAGGATTTACCGGAAAGCCCGGATGCTGCCTATCTCGGCGTATCTCGAGAAGCAACTGTTGATGCCATACGAACCTTGAAAGCCATGGGTGCAGGTGGTGCAATATGCCATGCAGCAGGCTTTTCAGAAGTGGGTTCAGGCGGCCTATCCCTCAATGACGCCCTCGTTGAAGCAGCAGGTGACATGCCCGTCATTGGCCCCAATTGCTGGGGAGTTCTGAACCTGCTGGACAAGGTTGCCATGTGGCCCGATTATCATGGCTGCATTCCCGTTGAGCGCGGCGTGGCGATCCTGTCCCAGTCCGGCAACATGTCCATAAACCTGACAATGCAGGCCCGAGCACTCCCCATTGCCATGGTCATAACCGTTGGCAACCAGACCATCACCAACGTCAATGACATCATCGATGCCCTGCTGAGTGATAACCGCATAACCGCCATCGGCATTCACACCGAAGGTATCACCGATATTGCACGGTTTTCTGAGTTGGCTTGCAAGGCCCACAATAAAGGCGTCCCCATTGTCGTGTTGAAGACCGGCGCATCGGAACAAGGCGCTCGCGCCACCATGACACATACGGCAACACTATCTGGCGCAGACCAGATGTATGATGCCTTATTTGCCCGTTGCGGTATTGCCCGGGTGCATTCGGTTCCCTCCTTCGTGGAAACGCTGAAACTGCTTTCCATTGCTGGCACTCTACCATCAGGGCGTCTGACATCCTTGAGCTGTTCAGGGGGCGAAGCCTCTCTTATGGCAGACAGCGTCGCACGGCGGCAGTTGATATCATTGCCGGATCTTTCGGCAGTCGAAGTCATAAATGTGCGCGCAACGCTCAATGAGTTTGTCGAGGTGTGCAATCCGCTCGACTACCACACTTTCATCTGGGCGAATTTCGATCTGATGAAGAAAACCTATGCCGCCATGATGCAGGTTGAGGCAGACATACACTGCCTGATTTTTGACATCCCTCGCGCTGACCGTGCAGACACCGAACATTATGATATTGCGCTTGATGCCTGGATGGCCGCACAGGTAGAAACAGGTGCACGCGCCTGCATTATAGCAACCTTGCCGGAATGCCTGCCGGAAGCAACAGCAACACGGCTTGTTGAATCCGGAATTGTGCCGTTCTTTGGCATGGACGAAGCACTGGATGCATTTGTGTGTGCAACCAGACTTGGCATGGTTTCCCCAAAACCATTGCCGGCCCCAACTGTCTGCGATGGGCCTGTGCAAACCCTCAGCGAAGCCGCGTCAAAAGCCCTGCTTTCAGATGCAGGTCTACGCGTACCAGCGTCGCGCACCTGCGTCATTTCCGAGGCCGGCATGACGGCCGCTGCCATGGGTTTTCCCGTAGCGCTCAAGGCAACAGGCATCGCACACAAAACCGAAGCTGGTGGAGTTTGCCTCAACCTTGCAAATGCTGAAGCCGTGCAAAAAGCGGCCGATGCCATGTCCGGTATTTGCAGTGAAGTCCTTGTTGAACAGATGATCATTGGCACCGTCTGTGAGATCATCATAGGCGTGACGCGAGACCCGCAATTTGGCCTGGCCTTGACCATTGGCGCTGGTGGCATTTTGACAGAACTCCTGTCTGACAGCGCCACGTTGCTATTGCCCAGTTCACGTGATGACATGAAAACAGCGCTCAAATCCTTGAAAGTGTTCAAGCTGATTGACGGTTACCGCGGTATGTCGGGCGATCTCAATGCCACCCTTGATGCCATTGAAACCGTAGCAAAGTTTGCGCAAAACAATTCCGCAACGCTTGAAGAACTGGACGTAAACCCGCTTATGGTATTGCCGACAGGCAAAGGCGCAATCGCGGCTGATGCCTTGATCAGAATGAGGATAGACAAATGACACTGCTCAACATGACCGAAGGCCCGATCAAGACGTCGGTGCGCGGCCGCGTACTGGAAGTCACCATCGATCGACCAAAGGCAAATGCCATCAACGCAGCGACCAGCATTATCATGGGTGACGTGTTCTCCGCCTATCGCGATGATGACAATCTGCGCTGTGCCATCCTCACCTCTACTGGCGAGCGGTTTTTCTGCCCAGGTTGGGACCTCAAGGGCGCAGCTGAAGGTGAAGCAGCGGACGCAGACTACGGGTTGGGCGGGTTTGGTGGCTTGCAGGAACTGCCGGGCCTCGGCAAGCCTGTTGTGTGTGCCGTAAACGGGCTCGCCTATGGTGGTGGTTTCGAAATCATGATTTCGTGCGACATCATCATTGCTGCAGATCATGCAACATTTGCGCTGCCTGAAATCCGCTCTGGCGTCATCGCCGATGCAGCAACCATCAAACTGCCGCGGCGCATTCCCTATCATGTCGCCATGGAAATGCTGCTGACAGGACGTTCCTTCGATGCAACCGAAGCCAAACACTGGGGCATCGTCAACGAGATTGTGCCTGCATCAGACCTGATGACACGCGCCCGGGAAATAGCTGAAAAGCTGGCTGGCGGCCCACCTCTTGTTTATGCAGCAATCAAGGAAGTGCTGGAACGCACCCATCACCTGAACGACAAGGAAGCACTTGCCCTGCTCAACCGGCGCGGCCTGCCAACAATTTCAAAACTGTATGCTTCCGAGGATCAGCTTGAAGGCGCAAAGGCATTTGCTGAAAAGCGCGACCCCGTATGGAAAGGCAAGTAACCCGCAATGAACAGACGCGGGTTTCTCAAATGGTTGGGCGGACTGTTGGCAGCAGGGACTGCCATGTCAGCGTATGCCTTTGCCATTGAACCGGGCTTACGCTTGCGTATCCAGAAATATGCCTTCACCCCGCCTCGCTGGACGCCTGGCTTAAAACTACGCATTGCCTGTATTGCCGATCCGCATCTGGGTGAGCCGCATATGCCGCTTTCACGTCTGCAACGAATTGTTGAGACAACCAACAATCTCAAGCCAGACCTTATCTTGCTGTTGGGTGACTATGCAGCTGGTCATCGCTTTGTAACCAGGCCAATTGACGTGACCGACACGGCGCAAACCTGCGCTGGCCTTTCTGCCCCGTTAGGGCGCTTTGCCATCATGGGAAATCATGACTGGTGGGACGACCTTTCAGCACAGAAAAACAAATCGGGTCCGATAAAAGGCGAGATGGCATTCGAAGCAGCTGGTATTCCGGTTCTGGAAAACAAGGCCATCAGACTGGAACAGAATGGCTTGCCTTTCTGGATATCCGGGACTTCCTCAATAGTGGCCCTGAAAACAGAACGCCCTGGACGCTATGACAGCAAAGCTGATCTTGAAGCCACGCTGGCACACATAACCGATGAAGCCCCGGTCATTCATATGGCCCATGAGCCGGACATGTTCATAAACATCCCTGAACGCATATCCCTCACTCTCTCTGGCCATACACATGGTGGTCAGGTTCGCCTGTTTGGCTGGTCACCCGTTGTGCCATCAGCATTTGGCAACCGCTACGCCTATGGTCACATCATTGAAGACGGTCGCCATCTCGTTGTCTCCGGTGGGTTAGGCACCTCAATCATGCCGGTGCGATTTGGGATACCACCTGAAATTGTAATGCTGGAACTCGGCTAGGCCAACTTTGACACATGCAATGGTGGCAGCCGGTCCGCCCATGGCATTTGCTTCTCCAACGCAGCCCCCAAAGCAATGAGCAGGTGCTCGTCCGCTGGTCCCGCACCAAGCTGCACCCCTATGGGCAAGCCGTTTGAGTGCATCGCCAGGGGTAAGGAAATCGCAGGTGTACCAGCCACATTATAGGGAAAGCAAAACTGAACAGGTTCATCAGCCAGCACCATATACTCTTCCGGTGACAGGTTCGGCAGGTTCAACCCATAAAGGCCATGCGGTTGCGAAACTTGCGCAGTGGTTGGGGATACCAGCACATCATGGTTTGCAAAGAATTGCCCGATCTCCCGCCGCGCCTGATTGATCCAGGCAAGCCCGTCAATAAAGTCATACGGATCACGGTCACGCGATTGCTTGTAAATTTCCCACGTCACCGGCTCAAGAGTGTCCGGCCCCGGTACCTTGCCGGTTTGCTGGCCTATTCTATCCAGCGTCTTGTGGAACCCGAAAAACCAGACCGAGCACATCACGTGTGATGCCCGTTCCTGATCGAATACAAGATCAGCCTGCTCAACATGATGGCCCATATCAGCAAGCATATGCGCGGTCTGCTCAACTGCAGTGGCCACTTCCGCGTCAACCGGTGCATCCATTGTGGGCGCCGTTGTCCAGGCAATGCGCAAACGCGGAGGTCGCTTTTCAAGCCACGGGACAAACCCGCCCTCAGGTGTCGGAATGTGAAACGGATCGCCGGGCTGGCGAACACTCAACACATCAAGCACAGCTGCCGTATCTCGCATGGTCTTCGTTTGCGCAAAGTTCATGGATAACCCGAACCCGCCTTCATCAACTCTTGGTCCTGCTGACACCCGCCCGCGCGATGGCTTCAACCCGATACACCCGCACCAGCTGGCCGGAATGCGCAGCGAGCCGCCTATGTCGGAGCCATGGGCAATCGGCACCACACCAGCCGCCACCGCAGCTGCAGCACCGCCACTTGAGCCTCCAGCAGAATACCCCTCTCGCCATGGCGTGGATGTATTGCCATAGAGCAGGTTTTCAGTCGATGTTGCGATTGAGTATTCCGGCGCATTTGAACGGCCAATGATATTCAGCCCCGCACCACGAAACAGTTTCCCCACATGACTGTCGCCTGGACACACATAGCCTTCCGCCAAACGTGAGCCGAACTCTACCTTGCGACCCTTTTCATGGCCCCCCACATCCTTGATGAGCATCGGCACACCACCAAACGGCCCATCGCCCGCCGTCGATATTGCCAGACGGTCATCGTAGGTTTCCACAACCGCATTGATCAAGGGATTGGCAAGATTGATCGCTTGTGCTGCAAGGTTTGAGACTTCACTGGCAGTAACATCACCACACTGGATTAAAGTTGCCAGTCCGGTTGCATCAAGCAATGCATATTCGTCCAGTCTCACTGGCTTTCAACTTTCTGGCGCAGTTTGACCAACCCCTTGGCGTACTGTTCCTCTACCTCGGATTTGATCAGCGGTCCAAACCAGCGCGCAATCGGATTATAGCCAAGCTCTGAGACCATTGACCAGGTGACGCGCGTTGCGTCGCCTTCGGGAACCAGATCAAACCGGGCAGTCGCTGTTCCGTTCTTGCCAAAGTCAAGAGACGTGACAACTGTTTCCGGTTCGATGGATTCAACCACCTCCATGCTGCCTGATCCCATATCCTTTTTGGAATCCCAGGTCATGATCTGGCCTTCACCTGTATCTTCACCAGCAAAGCTGATCACCATATCCGGGTCCAGCTCAGCCCATGGCGACCACTCGTTGAATGCCTTTAGGTTCGCGACATGTGGAAATATCTTGTCAGCAGGTGCATTGATAAGGGTGTCGCGCGCAACATTGACAGTAGATGGCATCAACATGCCTCCACCCAGCACAACCAGCGCCAACAGTATCAGCCCACCC
>JBAUGO010000109.1:0-5216 GCA_049679775.1 Anderseniella sp. | reverse complement strand
GTGTTGGGTGGTCGCGTAGGCGGCAACCAGATTGAGATAGACGTGGGTGGCACTGATCCCATGACGCTTGGCTGCAATCTCTTCATCAACTCTACAAGTTTGAATGCCCCATCTGTTGCCGCGAGTCTGGAAGGGCTAGATAAAAGACATGTTCCCAAAGCCTACTATGGCAAGGGCAGCTATTTTTCGATGGCAGGAAAAGCACCGTTTTCACACCTCATCTATCCATGCCCAACCGTTGGCGGTCTGGGAGCACACCTGACAATAGATGTCGCAGGTCAGTCTCGCTTTGGACCAGATGTGGAATGGGTGGACAAACCGGATTATGTTGTTGATCCGAAACGCGCAGAAGATTTCTACGCACTTGTCAGGCGGTATTGGCCAGGTCTGCCCGATGGTGTTCTGCAACCGGCATATGCGGGTGTGCGGCCAAAGATTGTACCACCTGAAACCGCCACACAGGACTTCCGCATAGATGGTCCGGATGCGCACGGTATTCCCGGGCTGATCAACTTGTTCGGGATGGAAAGTCCAGGGCTCACTTCCAGCCTCGCAATCGGACGTTATGTGCTGAAAATGGTCAGGGACAGCGCAAATTGATGCAAAAAAGCCATAGAGCCAGTCTGGTTTAATATTGGGTCCAGTCTACGCATCCCATTGCACCTTGCGCAAGGTCCGTTTCATAATGTGATCACCGGAACCAATAATTCAATTCATACAGGTTTTCGGGTACTCATCAGTGGAGGGAGTATCAAATGAAGAAATTTATGACGTTAGCACTCGCAGCAGCCGCAATTGCCTCAGTCAGTCTGTCAGCAATAAAGGCACAGGCAGCGGATCTGGTAGTCGGCTATTTCCCGGAATGGCCAATGCCGTTCCAGACCGAGCAGGCCGGAACAGCGTTTTCTGATGCTGGTATCAATGTCAAATGGGTGTCCTTCGATGCTGGAACTGCCATGTCTGCCGCCATGGCTTCAGGCGATGTGCACATTTCCATTTCGCAAGGTGTCACACCTTTCCTGACTGCCGCTTCTGCTGGCCAGGACATTCAGGCAATTGCTGTCGCTGTCGGTTATTCTGACAACAACAACTGCGTTGTCCGCAAATCACTCGAAATCACCAAGGACAATGCCAAGGAACTGGAAGGCAAGACCGTTGGCGTGCCGCTTTCAACAGCTGCACACACAGACTTCCTCGCACAGATGGCTCATTTCGGTGTTGATACCAACAAGATGACCATCGTCGACATGGCTCCAGTTGATGCTGCAGCTGCATTTGCCAGCGGCAACATGGACATGGTTTGTGGCTGGGGTGGTCCTCTGCGCCGCATGAAGGAACATGGCAATCCGCTCCTGACCGGTGACGAGAAGGAATCGGTTTCTGGAAAGATCTTCGACGTAACCTCGACAACCGGTTCGTGGGCCAAGGAAAATGCTGACACAGTCGCCAAATTCCTGAAAATCTATGCAGCACTGGATGCCAAGTGGAACAGTGGTGAAGCTGCCCAGAAGGAAATGATCCCTGCAATCGCCAAACAGGCTGGTATGGATGAGGCCGCAACTACTGAAACAATGGCAATCTTTGTATTCCCTTCGATTGCCGAGCAACTCTCCGAAGCATGGATGGGTGGTTTTGTTCAGAAGAACTTTGCCGAAGCTGGTGCAAGACTTGTTGCCGGTGGTTCTGTGAAGGCGCTGCCAGACTACAGTGTTCTGATCAACACGTCCTACCTGGAAGCTGCTTCCAAAATGTAATGACAGGAAGCCGCCCGAAGTTTTTTGGGCGGCTTTCATCTTTGCCCGGCTCTTTGTGAAGCCAGCAAGCCATCCCTGATACCATTCAGGGAGTTATCCAGAACATGGAGGCAAGAACAATGTCCGGACTTTTGATCGACGATATTTCAATGCGCTTTGACCTGCCTAATGGCAGCGCTGTGCAAGCATTGCAAAACGTAACCCTGGACATCAAGAAGGGTGAGATTGTCTCCGTTCTTGGCCCGTCCGGTTGTGGCAAGACAACCCTTCTCAATATAGTCGCCGGATTCCTGGCCCCAACATCTGGACACGTTGTTCTCAATGGCCACAATGTCACCGGTCCCGCTGCAGAGCGAGGCATGGTGTTCCAGCAAGGTGCACTGTTTGAGTGGATGACCGTCCGCAAGAATATAGCCTTTGGCCCCGACATGGCCGGAAAACCTGCTGCGGAAACAAAGAAATCCGTCGATCACCTGCTTCAGGTTGTGGGTCTGAAGGATTTCGGCGACAAGATGATTTACGAACTTTCCGGCGGTATGCAGCAGCGCGTTGCGCTGGCCCGTTGTCTCGCAAATGATCCAGATGTCATCCTGATGGACGAGCCACTGGGGGCGCTCGACGCGCTGACCCGGGAAAAGATGCAAGGCCTTGTGCTCAAGCTGTGGAAGGAAACTGGCAAGACGATCATCCTCATTACCCATTCGGTTGAGGAAGCATTGTTGCTCGGTGAACGCCTTGTGGTGATGGCACCCAGACCTGGCCGCATCCACAAGCAATATCACCTGCCATTTGCCGAACTTGGTGTTGGCAAGGATTTACGCATTGTCAAAAAGCATCCAGACTTCGCCAGGAACCGTGAGGAAATCCTCACCATGATCTGGGACATGGAAGAAGAAATCATGGGACGCACGGAGGATGCGGCATGACCATTCTTCTCATTTACATACTCATCTTCATTGCAGCAATGATCGGATACAATCTGATAAGCGGCATGCTGACGAAACAGCAGGACTTCACCTCGCTGAAAACCGTTACCTTTGGCGATGAAAGCTCCGTTGTCTCGAACCGCGCGGCCTCAATCATGTCAATCATTGCGATATTTCTGATCTGGGGCTCTTTTACTGGCTCCAAGCTGATGCCCTCCTTCCTGCATGTGCCAGGTGCCTACAAGGGCGCTTTTTCAGTTCCTTATCAGGCAACTGATGCTGCGGGGAAAACTGCAGATGCCAAATTGGACATTATTGTTTTTGGAGAAGGTGAAAACCCAACGGTTCCTGAAGTTGCCGCGGGCGATGGCATGGCCAAAAACGCTTCTGTGAAAGTCCAGGCCTATCGCTCTTTGCTGCTTTCCCAATCCGATCTTGTTCCCGACCCGCAGGTCAAGATCACTACGATCAACGCAAAGCCCATTGCTCCTGGTGGTGCGGTTAGCCTGAGCGAAGGTGAAATGCGCATGACTGAAAAGGGAAGCCTTGCCTTTGAACCTTATAAAGGATGGCAGATGGAGCCGATTTGGCTTCCTGCACCGGAAACCGTTGTCACACGCTTTTTCGACATTGCCAAAAATGGCTATCAGAATGTCACACTTCTCGATAACCTTTGGTCTTCGATCTTTCGTGTACTGGTCGGCTTCTTCCTTGGTTCGCTGGTCGGCATACCCCTTGGCTATGCGATGGGCCTCAATTCATGGTTCCGCGGCTGGTTTGATCCCATCGTTGAGTTCATGCGACCCGTTCCACCACTTGCGCTCATCCCGCTGATCATCATCTGGTTTGGCATTTGGGAAACCGGCAAGATCTCCTTGCTGTTTCTGGCCGCCCTCTGGATCATGGTTATTGCTGCACGCTCAGGCGTTTCAGGCGTTCGCATATCGAAAATTCATGCAGCCTATTCGCTTGGTGCATCCAAATGGCAAATACTGAAAAATGTCATCGTGCCCAATTCGCTGCCAGATATTTTTACTGGTGCACGCGTTGCCATGGGTGTGTGTTGGGGCACAGTGGTTGCAGCTGAACTGGTGGCGGCCGAAAAAGGCGCTGGCAAGATGATCATCGCAGCCTCGAAATTCCAGAATACCGACATTGTTATCATGGGGATCATTCTCATTGGCATTATCGGTTATGGGATCGACATCTTGATGCGTATGGCCGAGAAGCACCTCATCCCGTGGAAGGGCAAGGGCTAAAACCGAGCCTTCATCCATGAGTGACACCATTTCAAGCGGGGGCCATTGGCTCCCGTTTCATGCAATGCCAGAGATGATTATTTAGCCGGTGCACCTGAACGCATACCGAGGTCACGCATGACCTTTTCAAGGTTCACAAGGAACTGATCCACAACACCTTCATCTATGCCGCCTATGGTGCCAATACGAAAGCCGCCAGCAGGTCCGGGGCAGTCTTCGCCCGACATGATTACAAACCCTTTTTGGCGCAGGCGTTGCTGGAATTGTTGTGGTGAATAGTGAGCATCAGCGGCTGGTTGGAATAGGCTCAAATATCCGCATGTTGGCACATCATCACCGAGAAAAGGTCGAAAGCCCAGTTTTGCCATCCCTTTGAGCAAATGTTGATGCACACCACCATATCGGCGCAACCGCATTTCAGGCCCCCCTTCCAGATAAAGCTGGCGAAGTGCAGCACCGCAGGCAGCAACGGCATGCGCAGGTGGTGTGCCTGGAAACCGTCCGGTGCGCTGGATTGTATTCCACAGTTCAAACAGGTCCAGTGAGGCTGAGGGGCATTGGACAAGGCCACCATCAAGCAGTTCACGCCTGATCATGATGAAGGAAAACCCCGGCACGCTCTCAATACAGACCCAAGGCACCCCAACAATTGCGTCTGCCCATGTTGTGGCAAGATCAAGCGTGATGGCGCCAAGACTGGCTCTGACATCAATTATAATCTTGCATCCGGCCGCATGGGCAACCTCTGCCAATTCGTCAACCGGGTTGAGCAGTCCAGTAAGAACATCAGTCACAACCAGATAAACTGTCTTAATATCCGGATCACTTGCCAATAGATTCGATAACCGTTTGGCAGTTACCGGTTGATATGCTGATCCGGCAATTTTGACAAATGGCCGCTTTATGTGCGTGAGGATGTTTTCAGCCTGTTTGGCATGAAGTCCGTGTGCTGCGATCAGGGTTTTGCGTTTGCGTCCAGCTGGTGCCAAGGCGCTCAGTGCACACTCCAGCGCAGCAACACCTGAAACATCTAGCGGTATGCAGTCAAAATCCTCTGCCGAATTTGCAAGTTCGGACAACTGCTCGCTAATCCTCAGCGTGAGAGATATGAACTCACTGTCGTGCACGCTCCAGTCGGCAAGCATGGCATGTTTAACCTCGCGCGACGTGATGACAGGCCCTGCCGTCAAAAGCCATGGCATATCCTCCTGACCTTCCGGGCCATTGTAGGATGGAGCAAAGTTTCGAATGCTGTCTTGAGACATAATGTTTGTAAG